>NZ_JBMVFV010000020.1:0-82624 GCF_049538395.1 Micromonospora sp. AB353
TGGCCCGGCGGCTGGCGCTCGGTGTGGCGAGCACCTGCGTGGTGCTGGACCCGCCGCTCGTGGTGCTCGCCGGGGCGGTCGGGCAGGCCGGCGGGGCGGCGCTGGCCGAGCGGGTGCAGCACGAGGTCGCCGCGATCACGCTGGTCCGGCCCCGGGTGGTCACCACCGGGCTGACCGAGGAGCCGATCCTGCGCGGCGCGCTGCGGACCGCGCTGGACGCCGTACGCGACGAGGTGTTCGGCTCGACGATCGGCTGACCGCGTCGTGCACCCTGGCGCCATGTGAAGGAATCCTTCAGCAAGGCGCCAGGGTTCGCAAGGAGTTGCCGGGATGCGGCTCCGGTCAGATCAGGTCGCGGCGACGGAACACGGTGAACGCCGCGGCCACCAGGGCGCCGGTGAGCCCGACCAGCACCACCACGCCCGACGTCCAGGTCAGTGTGTACGAGCCGTCGCAGTAGCCGGAGATCCCGGGGCCGCAGGCGTTGTTGTCCCAGAGCCGTACCTCACCGGACAGCCAGGCCGCCAGATAGCTGGACAGCATGTACCGATCAGGCCGGCCGACCTCGAGGATCTGGAACACCAGCCGCGCACCCAGCTCCCACACCACCACGTACGCGGCCACCGTGCCCAGCGCCGCCGAGGTGTGCCGGCCCAGCGTGGCCACGGCGAACCCGAGCGCCGCGGCGAGCAGCACCAGCACCAGCCCGCGTACCCAGATCGCGGCGAGCGACGGCCAGAAGTCGCCACCGGTCCGCCCGACCAGGCCGGACGCCTGGCCGATCAACCAGAACGCCCCGAGGTACGCCGCCGACGCCAGCACCGACAGGCCGAGCAGCCCGCCCAGCAGCGTGCCGAGCTTCGCCGCGAGCACAGTGGGCCGCCGGGGCCGCCACAGCAGCAGGTTGACCACCCCGCCCGAGTTCAGGTCGGCCCCGATGTAGGAGGCGCCGACCAGGAACCCGAACAGCGTCAGGAACGCGATCAGGAAGTAGAGCAGCGGCTCGGCCTCCTTGGCGAAGACGAAGACACCGCTGAGGTAGTCGGCAGCGCTCGGTAGATCCTCGAGCTGGGCCGGATCGATCTGGGCGCAGTCGCGCGGCAGGTAGTCGTTCTCACCCGGCGGGAGCGAACCCTCCCGGATCCGCAGGCAGCGGTCGTACGTCATCTCCATCTGGCGCACGCTCTCCGCCGCCTGCGCCTGGGCCCGGCTCAGCTCCGCCGGGCTCGGCCGGTGCGAACCGGCGAGCGTGGTCACCACTGTCACCGCGAAGGCGACAGCCAGCAGCACCATCATGAGCTGCACGAAACGCCGTGCGGCCAGTCGCTCCAGCTCGGCACGGACCAGGTTCACGCGTCCACCTCCCGGGTCTCGCGGACGTCGAGATCGATCACTCCGTCGCTCGGCGCTGCACCGTCGACCTGCCGCGGCACCGCCACGTGCTCGTGGCCGCCGGTCAGCTCCAGGAAGACGCTCTCCAGGTCCGGCCGCAGCGGGACCAGCTCGCGTACCCACATGCCCTGCTCGCCGAGCGTCCGGCTGATCGTCTCCGGATCCTGCACACCGGTCACCACGAGGTGGTCCGGCGCGACGGCCACCGACAGGCCGGCCCGGCCCAGCAGCTCCCCGGCCCGCTCCGGGTCGGCCACCCGGACCCGCCACTGGTGCTGGTCGAAGCCGGCCAGCACCTCTTGCACCGGCCCGTACGCGACCCGCTGCCCCCGGCTCACGATCGTCACGTGGTCGCAGATCAACTGGATCTCGGCCAGGATGTGGCTGGACAGCAGCACCGTCACCCCGGCCTCGGCCAGCGACCGGGTCAGGTCGCGCATCTCCCGGATGCCGGCCGGGTCCAGCCCGTTCGCCGGCTCGTCCAGGATCAGCAGCTCCGGGCTCTTCAGCAGGGCCGACGCGACCGCCAGCCGCTGCTTCATGCCCAGCGAGTAACCCTTGACCCGCTCGTGGCCCCGGTCGCGCAGCCCGACCTGCTCCAGCACCTCGTCCACCCGGCTGGTCGGCACACCGCCGGCCAGCGCCAGCAACCGCAGCGTCCGGTGCGCGGTGAAGTTGGCGAAGAACTGCGGGCTCTCCACGATCGCGCCGACCCGGCCGGCCACGTCCGGCAGGTGCTCGGGTGACTCGGCGCCCAGCACGCGCATCCGCCCGGAGTCCGGCCGGACCAGCCCCAGCAGCGCACGCAGCGTGGTGGTCTTCCCGGACCCGTTCGGCCCGAGGAAACCGTGCACCTGGCCCGCCTCGACCAGCATGTCGAAGCCGTCGACGGCGACCCGGCGCCCCTGGCGCAGCGTGTGGAACGTCTTGCGGAGACCCGCGATCTCGATGACCGCGCTCATCCGCGCGCCTTCCGGCAGCGGTCGGGCATGGGTGTCCTTCCGGAAGTGGTGACCAACGACACGGCGCCCCACCCTATGGCGGCGGCGCCGCCCGTGGGGGGCGCCGGGCCGGGTGCGTGATTGGATGGAGCGGTGACTGGTGACCTGATCCCCGGCGCCCCGGGCGCCCCCGCCCCCTCGACCGTGGACGCGGATCTGGTGGTCAGCCTCGACGGGGTCGTCGTCAAGCGTTCCGGCACCGCGCTGGTGCACGACGTCGACTGGCGGGTCGAGCTGGACGAACGGTGGGTGGTACTCGGGCCGAACGGCGCGGGCAAGACCACGCTGCTCAACCTGGCCGCCGGCCGGCTGCACCCGACCAGCGGCGTCGCGCACGTGCTCGGCGAGCGCATCGGCCGTACCGACGTCAACGAGCTGCGTACCCGCATCGGTCTGTCCACCGCGACGCTCGCCGAGCGGATCCCCGCCGAGGAGCGGGTCGTCGACGTGGTGGTGACCGCCGCCTGGTCGGTGGTCGGCCGCTGGCGGGAGAGCTACGACCGCACCGACGTGGCGCGCGCCGCCGCGCTGCTGCGCCAGCTCGGCGTCGGCCACCTCACCGACCGCACGTACGGCACGCTGTCGGAGGGCGAGCGCAAGCGCGTGCAGATCGCCCGCGCCCTGATGACCGACCCGGAGCTGCTGCTGCTCGACGAGCCCGCCGCCGGGCTCGACCTGGGCGGGCGCGAGGACCTGGTGGCCCGGCTGGCCGAGCTGGCGTACGACCCGGACGCGCCGGCGATGGTGCTGGTCACCCACCACGTGGAGGAGATCCCGCCGGGCTTCACCCACGCGCTGCTGCTGCGCGAGGGTGCCGTGGTGGCGCAGGGCCTGCTCGCCGACGTGCTCACCGCCGACAACCTGTCGAAGACGTTCGGCCTTCCGCTCGTGGTCACGCGGTCCGGCGACCGCTGGGCCGCCCGCGCCGCCTGAGCGACGGGACGACACCGTGCCGCAGACCCGGATCGCCGTCGTCGGCAGCGCCAACATGGACCTGGTCGGCATCGGCGCCGCGCTGCCCCGGCCCGGCGAGACGGTGCTGGGCGACGACTTCGTCATGCTGCCCGGCGGCAAGGGTGCCAACCAGGCGGTCGCCGCGGTACGCGCCGGCGCGTCCTGCGTCTTCCTGGGCGCGATCGGCTCGGACTCGTTCGGCGTGACGCTGCGCGCCCGCATGACCGCGGCCGGCGTGGACACCGGCCACCTGCGGGTGGTCTACGGCCCGTCCGGCGTCGCGCTGGTCATGGTCGGCGGCGCGGGGGAGAACGCCATCCTGGTCACCCCCGGCGCGAACGCCGCGTTCACGTCGCTGACCGCGGACGAGCTTTCCGCCGTACGCGATGCGGACGTGCTGGTCGCGCAGCTGGAGGTGCCGGTCGAGACGGTGACCGAGGCGGCGCTGGCGGCCCGGTCGGCGGGCACCCGGGTGGTGCTCAACGCCGCGCCGGCCCGGTCGGTGCCGGCCGAGTTGCTCGCGGCCACCGACCTGCTCGTGGTGAACGAGCCGGAGGCGCAGGCGCTGACCGGCCGCGGCCGGGACGAGCCGGCGGCGCTGCTGGACCTGGTGCCCCGGGCGGTGCTCACGCTCGGCGGCGACGGCGCCTGGTACGTCGACCGGGACCGCCCGGCGACGCACGTGCCGGCGGTGCCGGTGGACGTGGTCGACTCGACCGCCGCCGGGGACGCGTTCACCGCCGCGCTCGCGGTGGCCTGGGGCGAGGGGCGGGATCTGGCCGACGCGGTGCGCTGGGCGGCGGCCGCCGGTGCGGCGTGCGTACGCAAGCTCGGCGCCTCGGTCGCGCTGCCCCATCGGGCGGAGATCGACGAGCTGTTCGAGTGTTAGGAAGGGCCCCTTTTACTACCGGAGGCGTTAAGAAGGGGCCCTTCCTTACACCTCGTCGGTGAGGCGTTCGCCGCGCCGGCGCAGCATGCCGAGCCCGGGGATGCCGGCGACCGCGAGCTTGAGATCTCGCGTGACGTCCAGCAGGTCGTGCAGGTCCGGGCCGACCCGGTCCAGCGTGGCAAGGATCGGCAGCACGTCCGAGGTGAGGTGGTCCTTGAGCTTCGGCAACTCGTCCACGAGCCGGATCGCGGCGGTCACCTCCTCCGGGCTGAGCTGCTCCACGAAGCGCGCCGCCATCGGCGCGGCCCGGCGCAGCGTCGCCTCGTACGCGGCCAACAGTTCGTTTGCCACGCCGGTGGCCTTCTCGGCGGTGGCGAGGGTGCCCGCCGCCCGCGCGGTCACCGTCTCCGCCTCGGTCACCACACCGGCCGCGGTCCGGGCCACCCGGTCGGCCTCGCCGACCACCACGGCCGCCGCCTCGGAGACCCGCTGCGCCTCGCCGACCACGACAGTCGCCGCGGCGGCAACCTCGGTCGCCGTGTCGATCGCCGCGGTGGCGGCGGCGCTGATCACCGCCACCTCGCGGACCGCCGTCTCCGCGTCGGTGAGCACCCGGTCGGTGCGGTCGAGCGTGCCCTCGATCCGGTCCACCACCCCGTCGATCCGCCGGACCAGCGCCTCCACCTGGTCGAGGACGGCGAAGGCGCGAGCGGGCACCGAGGCCACCGTGGCGGCCGAGCCGAGCGCCTGGTCCACTGCGGTACGGGTGAGGCCGAGCAGGGCGCCGGGCCGGGGAAGAGGGATCGCCATGACATCCAGTGTGCGGCGTCGTGACCAGTGCCGCCCGGCGGCGGCCGGGCGGCGACTGTCACGCCGGGGCCGTCGGGCGGCGTAGGGTGCCGGCATGCCCACCCCCGGCCCGGCGTCGCGGCGACTACTCGCCTGCGGCCTGGTCGCGCTGCTCGCTGTCGTCCTGGGCGCCCTGCTCCTGGCCCGCGCCGACGCCGGTCTGAGCACCCGGCGGGCGACCGTGGCGGGAGTGCCGCTGACCGAGGTCCGGGCGGACAGCGTGAGCGGCGACCGGCGGCCCGGGGTGGTGATCGCGCACGGCTTCGCCGGGTCGGCTCGGCTGATGCGGCCGCTCGCCGACTCGGTGGCCCGCCGGGGCGGGATCGCGGTGCTGCTCGACTTCGCCGGCCACGGCGCCAGCCACGCCCGGCTACCCGGTGCGGGCCGGGACGAGGAACGCAGCCGGGCGCTGCTGCGGCACGACCTGGACGTGGCGGTCGCCTGGCTGCGCGGGCGTCCCGGCGTCGACCCGGACCGGATCGTCCTGGTCGGGCACTCGATGGGCGCCGGCGCTGTGACCCGGTACGCGGTCGCGCATCCGGAGATCGACCGGACCGTGGCGATCTCGCTGCCCGACGGCGGTGACGTGCCGGCCGGCTGGCCGGGGCGGCTGACGCTCGTGGTGGGCGGGCTGGAGTTCGCCGGTTTCCGTCAGGCCGTCGACGAGGCGTCACGGGACGCGGCGCCGGGCACCCGCACGCGGGTGGTGGCGCCCGGCGTGGAGCACGTGTCGGTGCTGTTCGCGCCGCGTACGCACGCCGCGGTGCTCGACGCGCTGCCGGACCCTGCCGGCGGGCCGCCGCCGTCCCCGCTGACCCGGCCGGCCGGTGCCGGGCTGCTGCTGGCGGGGTTCGCACTGGGCTTCGTGCCGCTTGCCGCGCTGCTGCCGCGCCGGGCGCGGGCGGGCACCGGCGGTCCGCGTACCGGGCGGTGGCTCGCCGCGACGGTGCCGGCGGCGGGCGTGGGGGCCGTGCTCGCCGCGCTGCTGCCGACCGCCCGGCTGCCGCTCGCCGTGGGCGGATATGTGGCGGTGTTCCTGCTGCTCACCGGCGTGCTGCTGGCCGCCGCGGCGCGCTTCACGCAACCCCGCCGGTCGCCGGCGACCGGTGGTGGCGTCCGGTCCGCTGTCGTCGCCGTCGTGCTCCTCGGGTACGCGGTGCTCGCCGTCGCGCTGCCACTTCATCTCGGTCTCACCTCGACCGTGCCGGTCGGGGCCCGGTGGTGGCTGCTGCCCCTGGTGACGTTCTGCTGCCTGACGTTCCTGCTCGGCGCCGAGCGGCTCACGGACGGCCACGGCGTCCGGTACGCGGCCACCGGCGGGATCGCCGTGCTGGTGCTCGCCGTCGCCGCGGTGGCCGGGCTGGCACCCGGGTTCGTGCTGCTGGTGGTGCCGCTGTTCGCGGCGCTGGTGGCCTGGCAGGCGGCCTGGGCCGTGGTGCTGCGCCGCCGTGCCGCGCCGTGGTGGCTGGCGCCGTCGGTCGGGGCGGTGGTGCTGGCCTGGCCGATCGCGACCACGCTGCCGCTGACCTGACCGGCGCCGGTCGGCTCAGCGGCGGTCGGTCTGCTGTTCCACGGCGCGTTGCACGGCCCGGTAGATCTGCCCGAACCGCAGCGCGTCGGGCGTACGCACCAGCATCGTCTCCCGGCCGTGGTGCTGCACCCACAGCTCGTGCACCCGGTTGCCGCGCTCGTAGGAACGGTCGAGCCAGCCGAGCGGCACCTCCAGGAACGGGGTGAGCGCCAGTCCCACCACCACGAAGGCGGCCAGGATGATCAGGGCCAGTTTCCACTCGCCCCGGTCCTGCGCGGACCAGGCCAGCGAGAGCACGCAGACCACCGCGACGAGGGGTGGTAGCGACAGCAGCAGGACCAGCACCCCGCGGCCCAGCACCCGTCCCCGGACGGCGAGTGTGGTGGTGCCGCGCGCGTGCCAGACGTACGTGACGTCGGCGAGCGCGACGGCCTGACCGCCCGCGTGGATGGCCTCGGAGGTGACCTGCACGGTGTCATCCCGGTAATAGAGGACCATGAATCAGCCTAACCGCGCGTGTCGATGCCGGCGACGCGTGCGCCGGTAGGCTGGCGGCATGACGGACCGGAGCGGGGCCGGAACCGGCGGCGACGAGCAGGCGCGCAACGTCGAGGTGGTCAAGCGCTACCTGCGCACCTTCGTCACGAAGGACCTGGCCGAACTGGCCGAGGTGGTCGACGAGGACGTGGAGATCTACGGCTCCGGCAGCGCGGTACGCGGCCGGCGCTACACCGAGGCGGCCGTGTCCTCGCCCGGCCTGACCGTGCTCGACCAGGAGATCCGGGAGATCTTCGCGGCCGGGGACCGGGTGGTGGTGTCGCTGGCGCAGACGTACCGGCGGGACGCGACAGGGGCGACCACGGTGCAGAGCGCCTGCAAGATGTACCGCCTGGCCGGCGGCCGGATCGTCCAGTTCTGGGGCGAGCAGGACACCTACGGCCTGTTGCGCGGGCTGGGCCTGCTGCCGGACGAGCCGATCACGTTCTGACCGGGCGTGGCAGCACCGGTCGCGGGACGGCCGGTCGCGGGACGGCCGGGGCGATCCGGCGCGGCCGGCAGGCTCTCCATGGCCCGCTGCACCGCCCGGTAGACCTGCCCGAAGCGCATGGCGTCGCGGGTGTGCAGCAGCCGCACCGGGCGGCCCCGCCATTGCGCCCACATCTCCATCTCCCGGCTGCCCCGGGCGTACGAGCGGTCCAGGTGTTCGAAGAGGAAGTCCGCGAGCGGGCCGACGGCGAGGCCGACCAGCACCGAGACGCCGACGATGGCGACGGTGACCGCCGCCGAGCGCTGGAGCCACACGGCCAGCGCGATGCCCAGCACGGCGGCCACCAGCGGCCCGGCGAGCGCGGCCCCGATCGCGCCGCGTCCGGCGAGCACCCGCCAGGAGCGGTCGCCCCGCCGGTGCCACACGGTGGTCAGTTCGGCCAGCGGGTAGCTGCGCCCGTCCACCCGTACCGCGGTGGAGGTGACCTGGACGGAACGGTCGTCGTAGTAGGTGATCATGGCCTCACTCCCGGTGGCGGGGCGGCGGCGACTCCGGCGGCGACCTGGGGAGTCGCCGACACCACACTGTCTACCCCAACGAGGCGAGTCGTAAGGTTGGCACGCGACTTCGACGAGGAAGTGAGGGCAGCGTGGGCGAGTTCGTCAGGCTGGAAGTGAAGGACGGCATCGGCACCATCCGGCTGGAGCGGCCGCCGATGAACGCGCTCAACACCCAGGTGCAGGAGGAGTTGCGCGCCGCCGCCTCGGCGGCCACCGCCGACGCCGAGGTCCGCGCCGTGATCGTGTACGGCGGCGAGAAGGTCTTCGCGGCCGGTGCGGACATCAAGGAGATGGCCGACATGTCCTACGTGGACATGGCGGAGCGCGCGGCTGACCTGTCCAGCGCGCTCGGTGCGATCGCCCGCATCCCCAAGCCGGTCGTCGCCGCGATCACCGGCTACGCGCTCGGCGGCGGCTGCGAGCTGGCGCTGGCCTGTGACTGGCGGATCGTCGCCGAGGACGCCAAGCTCGGCCAGCCGGAGATCAAGCTCGGCATCATCCCCGGTGCCGGCGGCACCCAGCGGCTGGCCCGCCTGGTCGGCCCGGCCCGCGCCAAGGATCTCATCATGACCGGGCGGATGGTCGACGCCGCCGAGGCGCTGCGCATCGGCCTGGCCGACCGGGTGGTCCCGGCCGCCGAGGTCTACGACGCCGCGGTGGCGTACGTGAAGCCGTTCCTGACCGGGCCGGTGCAGGCGCTGCGCGCGGCGAAGGCGGCTGTCGACGGCGGTCTGGACATGGACCTCACGTCGGGCCTGGCCTGGGAGAGTCAGCTCTTCGCGGCGCTGTTCGCCACCGACGACCGGCGCGAGGGCATGGCCGCGTTCGTGGAGAAGCGTAAGCCGGGCTTCACCGGTCGCTGACGCGAGAGCTGTTCACATCTGGTGTACCGGCCAGTAGCGTGACCCCGGTCGGTCGACGAAGGGGAATGGCATGACGGAGCGGATCGAGGGCCACGGGGGCGATCTGGCACTCGCGGCACTACGCGCGCACGGCGTACGGGAGATGTTCACGCTGTCCGGCGGGCACGTCTTCCCGCTCTACGACGCCGCGCACAAGGCGGGGTTCCCCCTCTACGACGTGCGGCACGAGCAGTCCGCGGTGTTCGCCGCCGAGGCGGTCGCCAAGCTCCAGCGCCGCCCCGGCCTGGCCGTGCTCACCGCCGGCCCCGGCGTCACAAACGGCGTCTCCGGCCTGACCAGCGCGTTCTTCAACGCCTCGCCGGTGCTGGTGCTCGGTGGGCGGGCGCCGCAGTTCCGCTGGGGCTCGGGCAGCCTCCAGGAGATGGACCACCTGCCGCTCGTCGCGCCGGTGACCAAGCACGCCGAGACGGTGTTCAGCGCCGACGACATCCCGCGCGCGGTGTCGGCGGCGCTGACCACCGCGCTCACCCCGCACCGCGGCCCGGTCTTCCTGGACTTCCCGCTGGAGGCGGTCTTCTCCGTCGGTGACGCCGACCTGCCGGCGGTCACGCCGCCGGCCCCGATCGAGCCGGACCCGGACGAGGTGGCGAAGGCGGCCCGCCTGATCGCCGGCGCGTCCCGGCCGGTGATCATCGCCGGTTCCGACGTGTACGCGGGCGACGCCGTCGACGCGCTGCGCGCCGCCGCCGAGTCGCTGCGGGTGCCGGTGTTCACGAACGGGATGGGCCGGGGCGCGCTGCCGCCGGAGCACCCGCTCGCCTTCGCCAAGGCCCGCCGGGTCGCGCTCAAGGGCGCCGACGTGGTCGTGGTGATCGGCACCCCGCTGGACTTCCGGCTCTCCTTCGGCGACTTCGGCGACGCCCAGGTGGTGCACGTCGTGGACGCACCGAGCCAGCGGGCCGGGCACGTGCAGCCGGCCGCCGCGCCGGCCGGTGACCTGCGGCTGATCCTGGGTGCGTTCGCCGACCACACCGGCGACCGGGCCGACCACGCCGACTGGATCGCCGAGCTGCGGACCGCCGAGGACGCGGCGAAGGCCCGCGACGCGGAGGAGATGGCCGCCGAGAGCGACCCGATCCGCCCGGCCCGGATCTACGGTGAGCTGCGCCGGGCGCTCACGCCTGATGCCATCACCATCGGCGACGGCGGCGACTTCGTGTCGTACGCCGGGCGGTACCTGGAGCCGGCCCAGCCCGGCACCTGGCTCGACCCCGGCCCGTACGGGTGCCTCGGCACCGGCATGGGCTACGCGATGGGCGCCCGGGTCAGCCACCCGGACCGGCAGATCTGCGTGCTGATGGGCGACGGCGCGGCCGGCTTCTCGCTGATGGACGTGGAGTCGCTGGTCCGGCAGAAGCTGCCGGTGGTGATCGTGGTCGGCAACAACGGCATCTGGGGGCTGGAGAAGCACCCGATGCGGGCGATGTACGGCTACGACGTGGCCGCCGACCTCCAGCCCGGCCTGCGCTACGACAAGGTGGTCGAGGCGCTCGGCGGCGCGGGCGAGACGGTGGAGAAGGCCGCCGACCTCGGGCCCGCGCTGGGGCGCGCGTTCGACTCGGGCGTGCCGTACCTGGTGAACGTGCTGACCGACCCCGCCGACGCGTACCCCCGTTCGTCGAACCTGGCCTGACCACGGCGCGTGGGGGCCGTCCGCCGGGTGACCGGCGGGCGGCCCGCGGCGCCTGTCAGACCTCGGGGCGGTCCCTGTCGTCCGGGCGGCGCAGTTCCTCCTCGCGGCGGCGCAGGTCCTCCTCCCAGAGCCGCAGCCGTTCCTGGTCCTCGCGGCGGGACCGCTCGTCGAGCGAGGCGAGGAACTCCGGGTCGTCGTCCGGGGCGAGCGGGCGGCGGGCCGGGGCGGCGGTACCGCCCGCGCCGGTGACGCCCACGGCTCCGGCCGGGCGCTCACGGCCCACGAGGAACCAGGCGATCGAGCCGACCAGCGGGAAGAACAGAATGATCAGCACCCAGATCATCCGGGGCAGCGCCTTGACCTTCTCCTCGTCGGCGGAGAGGCAGCTGATCAGCGCGCACACGGCGAGGACGATCTGGACCAGGAAGAGCAGCACGTAGAGGCGGGCCATGCCTCATGATGGCTCACCGCCGCTCGTCAGTGCACCCCGCCGAGCACGTGCGCCACGCCGAGCACCGCAAGCCCGGCCGCACCGAGCGCGGTCAGCGGCACCGACAAGCCGTCGAACCGGCGCGGTCCGGTGCCGGTGGCCCGGTGCCACGTCACCACCAGCACGGCGAGCCAGACCACCACCGCGAGCCCGGCCGGCGCCGCGTCCACGGGCCGGCCGCCGAACGCCGGCCGGAGCTGGAGCAGCATCACCGCGGTGAGCGTGAGCAGCGTCCGCCGCCACGCCAGCCGGGTGCGCTCGGGTTGCAGGCCGGGGTCACGGGTCACCGCGCGCCGCCCACCAGCACGGCGGCCACCAGCAGCAGCGCGCCGACCGCGACGACCAGCGCCAGGACGGCCGGGAAGCGGGACGCGGGCAACTCCTCGTTCAGCCGCATGGCGCGTTCGGTGCGCGCCCAGTGGTCGACCGCCCGGATCGAGACGGTGGCGCCGAGCAGCAGCAGCGCGATCGCGAGCGTCTCGCGCAGGTGGGCCAGGCGCAGCGGCGGCAGGAACTGCGCCGCGGCCAGCCCGCCCGCCACCAGTGCGAGACCTGTTCGCAGCCAGGCCAGGAACGTCCGTTCGTTCGCCAGCGAGAAGCGGTAGTCCGGCGGGGTGCCGACCGAACGCAGCTCACGCGGGTCGAACCAGCTCTTGATCGACTCCCACACGCTGCCGATTATCCGCTTTGCCCCGCGCCTAGCCTGGGGGGATGACCGATCTTGACGCGCGCGAGCTGCGTGACGCCTACGACAGCCAGATCCGACCGGAGCTGCCGGACCCGCTGCCGGACGGGGTGACTGTCGAGCACGACGGCCCGCTGTTCCGCGTGCTCGGGCTCGACCACCGCGGCTTCCTCACCTACCGGACGCTCGACGGCCTGGCCGGCGCCGAGCTGGACGCCCTGATCGCCCGGCAGGTCGAGGTCTTCCGATCTCGGGGCGAGGCGGTCGAGTGGAAGCTCGCCGGTCACGACGAGCCGGCCGACCTGGCCGACCGGCTGCGCGCCGCCGGGTTCGTCCCGGAGGACCAGGAGACAGTCGTGGTCGGCCCGGTCGCGCCGCTCGCCGCCGCCGTCCCGGTGCTCCCCGAGGGGGTACGCCTGCGCGAGGTCACCAGCCGGGCCGACCTGGAGCGGATCGCCGCCATGGAGGAGGAGGTCTGGCGGGAGGACCGCAGCCACCTGGTGTACGGGCTGGCCCGGGAGATCGAGGCGGATCCGCAGTCGATCACTGTGGTGGTGGCCGAGGCGGGGGAGACGGTGGTCAGCGCGGGCTGGATCCGCTACCAGCGTGGCACCGGCTTCGCCAGCCTCTGGGGCGGTTCGACGCTGCCGCAGTGGCGCAAGAAGGGCATCTACCGGGCGCTGGTGGCGTACCGGGCGCGGCTGGCGCAGCAGCGCGGCAAGACGTTGCTGCAGGTGGACTGCTCGCCGGACAGCCGGCCCATCCTGGAGCGGCTCGGGCTCGTTGCGGTCACCACCACCACGCCCTACGTCTACACTCCGTGATCATGGAGCGGTTGACGGCGGACGAGCGGCTCACCCTGAAGACCGGCGCGTTCGGTGCCGTGTTCCTGGTCTCCAACGCCGTACCGGGGGTGCTGGCGATGGTGCGGGAGAGCTTCGCCGCCTCCGGCGCGCTCGGCGAGGTGGGCGGCGTGGTCAAGGAGGCGCTGACCACCGGGCCGCTGCCGCAACTCCCTCGGGACTCGGTCCTGGAGGTCGAGTCGGTGGTGCTGCCCGCGCTGGGCCGGTCGGTGAAGATCCTGCGCGCCAAGTCGCCGGGGGACGTCGAGACGTACCGGTCGGTGGTGCTGGACGCGGCGGATCGGGTGGCGCAGGCGCACCGGGGAATCGAGCCGGCCGAGGCGGCGGCGATCGAGAAGATCCGGCAGGCGCTGACCGAGGCTGCGTGACGGTGGTGAGTTGCGTCACTCCGGGCCGCCGGGGTGGCCATGCTACTTGCGGGTAACATTGCCTCGTGGGGAAGTGCACAGCTGCCCGCGGTTGACCCACGTTGCGTCACGCGGGAGGCTGCGCCCGTGACCGGGCGAGTGATCGCTACACCAAACAGGAGGGTCGTCGAAGCGCGATGAACATCGTCGTACTCGTCAAGCAGGTGCCCGATTCGGGCGCGGACCGCAACCTGCGTTCTGACGACAACACCGTCGACCGCGGTTCGGCGAACAACGTCATCAACGAGATGGACGAGTACGCCATCGAGGAGGCGTTGAAGATCAAGGAGGCGCACGGCGGCGAGGTCACCATCCTGACCATGGGTCCGGACCGGGCGACCGAGTCGATCCGAAAGGCGCTGTCCATGGGCCCGGACAAGGCCGTCCACGTCGTCGACGACGCCCTGCACGGTTCCTGCGCGGTGGCGACCTCGAAGGTGCTGGCCGCCGCCCTCGGTCAGCTGGGCGCCGACCTGGTCATCTGCGGTGCGGAGTCGACCGACGGCCGGGTGCAGGTCATGCCGCACATGATCGCCGAGCGGCTGGGTGTGGCCGCCCTGACCGGCGCGCGCAAGCTCACCGTCGACGGCTCGACGCTGACTGTCGAGCGGCAGACCGAGGAGGGCTACGAGGTGGTCACCGCCTCGACCCCGGCTGTGGTCTCCGTCTGGGACACCATCAACGAGCCGCGCTACCCGTCCTTCAAGGGCATCATGGCGGCCAAGAAGAAGCCGGTGCAGACGTTGTCCCTGGGCGACCTGGGCGTGGCCCCGGCCGAGGTGGGCTTCGACGGCGCCACCAGCGCCGTGGTGGAGCACTCCAAGCGCCCGCCGCGCTCCGGCGGCGAGAAGATCACCGACGAGGGCGACGGCGGCGTGAAGCTGGTCGAGTTCCTCGCCACCGAGAAGTTCGTGTGAGAGGTCGCTGACATGTCTGAGGTTCTCGTCGTCGTCGAAGCCACGAAGGAATTCGGCGTCAAGAAGGTCACCCTGGAGATGCTCACCCTCGCCCGCGAGCTGGGCACCCCGAGCGCCGTCGTGCTCGGTGGGGCCGGTGCCGCCGAGGCGTTGAGCGCCAAGCTGGGTGAGTACGGCGCGGAGAAGATCTACGCCGCCGAGGGTGAGGAGATCGACGGCTACCTGGTCGCCCCGAAGGCCACGGTGGTCGCCGAGCTGGTCAAGCGCGTCCAGCCGGCCGCGGTGCTGCTCGCCTCGTCACAGGAGGGCAAGGAGATCGCCGCCCGCCTGGCGGTCAAGCTGGACAACGGCATCCTGACCGACGTGGTCGGCCTGGCCGCCGACGGCACCGCCACCCAGGTCGCGTTCGCCGGCTCCACCATCGTCAAGTCGAAGGTCACCAAGGGCCTGCCGCTGGTCACCGTCCGGCCGAACTCGCTCAACCCGGCCCCGGCCGCGGCGACCCCGGCGGTCGAGCAGCTCACCGTGTCGGTCACCGACGCGGACAAGCTCGCCAAGGTCGTCGAGCGGGTCGCCGAGCAGAAGGGCTCCCGCCCCGAGCTGACCGAGGCGTCGGTGGTCGTCTCCGGCGGTCGCGGTGTCGGCAACGCCGACAACTTCAAGCTGGTCGAGGAGATGGCCGACCTGCTCGGCGGCGCGGTCGGCGCGTCCCGCGCGGCAGTCGACTCCGGCTACTACCCGCACCAGTTCCAGGTGGGTCAGACCGGCAAGACGGTCTCCCCGCAGCTCTACGTCGCGCTGGGCATCTCCGGTGCGATCCAGCACCGGGCCGGCATGCAGACCTCGAAGACCATCGTCGCGGTGAACAAGGACGCCGAGGCACCGATCTTCGAGCTGGCCGACTACGGCGTGGTCGGCGACCTGTTCAAGGTCGTCCCGCAGGCCGCCGAGGAGATCCGCAAGCGCAAGTGAGCGTCGCGTGAACGAAGGCCGCCGCCCGGTGCACCGGGCGGCGGCCTTTCTCGTAGGGAGCTGATCGGCGGGCCGGGGAGCTGAGCCGGCCCGCCGATCAGCCCGTCAGGGTGCCCCTCAGCAGGCTGTCGCCGGAGTGGGCGGGCTTGTTGTCGTACTGCTCCGCGCTGACGTCGACCACGGTGTAGGTGCGCAGGTCGACGTTCGGGGGGATCGGCAGGAGCGCGTCCCCTGATCCGTTGCTCAGCGTACCCACGGAGAACATATCCATCGTGTTCGGATCGATCAGCCAGACCTCGTAGTACCCCGGAACGCTCGGGAGATTCGCCACGTGCAGATGCAATCGGTGGTCGCCGAGCACCCGGGCGTCGCCGGAGGCGTCCTTCGGCGTCGAACCGAACGCGGCGAGCGGCGCGCTGGCCACCACCGGCGGCTCGGGGTCGGCCGGCTCGCCGCCGCCACCGCCGAGCACCGCGGCCGTACCGGCCACGCCGATCACCGCGGCGGCGGTGGCGGTGACCGCCGTGGTCGCCCACCCCGGCCAGCGCCGGCTCCGCCGCGGACGACGCGCCACGACGGGTACGGCGGCCGGCTCCACCGGGTCGGCCGGGCGCGGCAGGCGCCGATCGGTCAGCGCCGGCAGTTCCTCGGCGGCCCGGATCTCGGCCACGATGCCCTGCCAGATGTGCTCCGGCGGGTCGGGCAGCTCGGCCAGGCCCTGCGTGCCCGCGCCGAGCCCGGCGACGTGCTGGAGCGTCTCCATCTCGCCTCGGCAGTGGTCGCAGGTGTCCAGATGGGTGGCCTCGCCGTCAGCCGCCTCGCTCTCACCGAGCGCCAGAAAGACCAGCCGGTCGTGGTCCAGGTGCTGCACCGTCCACCTCCCATCTGCGTTTCAGGCTCTGCATGCCGCGTCTGATGTGACTCTTGACGGTGCCGAGCGGCACTCCGGTCACCGCCGCGATCTGCTGATGTGTCAGGTCGTCGTAGAACGCCAGCTCCAGCATCCGGCGCTGTTCGTCGGGGAGCCGGGCCAGCTCGTCGGCGACCACCAGCCGGTCGACCACGGTGTCCGGGTCGGGGCCGGTGGAGACCGGTTCCGGCAGTTGCTTCACCGTCTCGACCACCCGGGTCTCCCGGGCCGAGGCCCGGATCCGGTCGACCACCTTGCGCCGCCCGATTCCGAGCAGCCAGCCGACCAGTGAGCCTTTCGCCGGGTCGAACGTCTCCCGGCCGAGCCAGGCGGCGACGAACGTCGCCTGGGTCACGTCCTCGGCGTCACTGCGGTTCACGAGCGTCGTGGTGGCCAGGTGCAGCACCGCCCGCCCGTACCTGTCGTACGCCTCTCGCAGGGCCGCCTCGTCGCCGTCGCGGAACCGGGTGGCGAGGTCGTCCTCGCCCGGCGGTTCGGGGCCCTGCCTGGCCGCCGTCACCGGGCGGCTCGCCTTCCGTGGGGCATGCCCGACTGTAACTCCCACAGTCCTCGCCCCACTCTCCCGGTGTGTCGGTCACGACCCTCGTCACCTCTCCTTCGTCGCCGGAGGGTCCGGCGGATGCGCCCGGAGACGGGAAAAAGAAATCGGATCCGGGCGCATCCGGGGGCGACGGAGCCGGCGTAACCCGTTCTGCAAGCCAGGCCTGACGAATCAGCATCAACCACCAGGAGGCAGACAATGCAGTACGCGATGTTCCGTCGGGTCGCCGCGGGCGGCGCGGTGGCCGCCCTCACCTTCGCCGGCGTCGGCGCCGCCACCATGAGCCCGGCCTACGCCGCCTCGTCGAAGGTCTCCGTGGTCCACGGCATCCCGGACACCCCGGTCGACGTGTACGTCAACGGCGAGAAGACGCTGAACAACTTCAAGCCCGGCGACGTGGCCGGCCCGCTCACCCTGCCCGAGGGGGAGTACGACATCGCCCTGACCAAGCCGGGCGAGGCGGTCGACAAGGCGATCCTGAAGGTGGACGACGCGAAGGTGCCGGGCGGGGCGAACATCAGCCTCGCCGCCCACCTGAGCGCCGCCGGCGAGCCGCAGATCACCCCGTTCGTCAACGACGTGTCCAAGGTGGGCGCCGGCAAGGCCCGGCTGATCGTCCGGCACACCGCCGCCGCCCCGGCCGTCGACGTGCGGGCCGGCGGCAAGCCGGTCTTCGAGGGCCTGACCAACCCGAAGGAGGCGAAGGCGGACGTGGCGGCCGGCTCGGTCGAGGCGGACGTGGTGCTCGCCGGCACCGACACCGTCGCCATCGGCCCGGCCGACCTGAACCTGAAGGAGGGCACCGCCACCATCGTCTACGCGATCGGCTCGGCCGAGGCGAAGAACCTGAGCGTGGTCGCCCAGACCATCAACGGGCTGCACTCGGCGCCGGGCGGCGTGCCCAGCGGCACCGGCGGCCAGGCCGGCACCGGCGTGGACACCTGGTGGTACGTGCTGGCCGGGGCCGGCGTGCTGCTCCTGGTCGGCGGCGGGGCGCGGGTGGCGGCAACCGCCCGGGCCGGTCGCCGGTGACGGTGCGCAACCGCGGGGCGCTGGCGGCGATGGCCGCCGGCGCCGCCGCGCTCATCCTGGCGACGGTGGTGGCGTGCGGATCGGAGCCCGCCGAGGACGTCGGCGGCGACGAGGTGACCGCTTTGGCGAGCGCCACACCCACGCCCACGCCGGCGGCGACCGGCGGCGGCTCGGTCCCGGTTAACCCGGGGACGCTGCCGGCCGGCAGCGAGATCGTGCCGCCGGTGAAGTTGAGCATCCCGCCGATCCGGGTCACCGCCACCGTCAACCCGGTCGGCGTCAACGAGCGCACCGACGAGTTCGAGGTGCCGCCCAGCGTGGACCAGGTCGGCTGGTACCGCTACGGCCCCGGCCTGGAGGCCGACGCCGGCTCGGTGGTGATCGCCGGGCACGTGGACAGCGCCGAGCAGGGCAAGGGGGCGTTCTTCCGGCTGCGTGAGCTGGGCCAGGGGGACAAGCTGACCGCCACCGGCTCGGACGGCCGCGAGCGCGCCTACCGGGTGGTGGCCCGGGAGGAGTACCGCAAGTCGAAGATCCCGCTGGAGCGGTACTTCGCGCGCGACGGGAAGCCCCGCCTCACGCTGATCACCTGCGGCGGGCCGTTCGACGCGAAGACCCGCAGCTACCGGGACAACATCGTGATCACAGCCGTTCCCGCGTGATCACGGCCGTTCCGCGTGAGCGGCCGGACCGCCCCGGGTGGGACGGGGCGGTCCGGCCCCCGGTGCCGGGTACGCAGGCCGTTAGGCTGAACCGTGATGGCATACCTTGATCACGCGGCGACGACCCCGATGCTGGACGAGGCACTCGAGGCGTACGTCGCCGTCGCCCGCGAGGTGGGCAACGCGTCGTCGTTGCACGCGGCGGGTCGCCGGGCCCGGCGACGGGTGGAGGAGTCCCGCGAGCGGGTGGCCGCCGCCCTCGGTGCCCGTCCCTCCGAGGTGATCTTCACCGGCGGCGGTACGGAGAGCGACAACCTCGCCGTGAAGGGCGTCTTCTGGGCCCGTCGCGCCGGCCGGGCCGAGCGGGTCCGGGTGGTCTCCAGCGCGGTCGAGCACCACGCCGTCCTCGACGCGGTGGACTGGCTGGTCGAGCACGAGGGTGCGGAGGCCGGCTGGCTTCCGGTCGACGCGGCCGGGCGGATCGACCCGGAACGCCTGCGCGCCGAGCTGGCCGAGCACGGCGCGCGCGTCGCGGTGGTCACCGCCATGTGGGCGAACAACGAGGTCGGCACCGTCCAGCCGGTGGCCGAGCTGGCCGCCGTCGCCGCCGAGCACGGGGTGCCGTTCCACACCGACGCCATCCAGGCGGTCGGGCAGGTACCTGTCGACTTCGCCGCCAGCGGCGTGTCGGCGCTCACCGTGACCGGGCACAAGCTCGGCGGCCCGACCGGCGTGGGCGCGCTGCTGCTGGCCCGCGACGTCCCGGCCACCCCGCTGCTGCACGGCGGCGGTCAGGAACGTGACGTGCGCTCCGGGACGCTCGACACCGCGGGCATCGTCGCGTTCGCGGTCGCCGTCGAGGCCGCGGTCAAGGGCCAGCAGGAGTACGCGGCCCGCGTCGCCGCGCTGCGCGACGAACTGGTCGAGCGGGTCCGGCAGGCCGTCCCCGAGGTGATCTTCAACGGTGACCCGGCCGACCGGCTCCCCGGCAACGCGCACTTCTCCTTCCCCGGCTGCGAGGGGGACGCGCTGCTGCTGCTCCTGGACGCCCAGGGCATCGCCTGCTCGACCGGGTCGGCCTGCTCCGCCGGGGTGGCCCAGCCCTCGCACGTGCTGCTGGCGATGGGCGCCGACGACGACCGGGCCCGGTCCTCGCTGCGCTTCACACTCGGCCACACGAGCACCGGCACGGACGTGGACGCGCTGATCGCCGCGCTCCCGGCGGCGGTGGAGCGGGCCCGTCGCGCGGCCGCCCTCCGTACGCCCCGCTGACCCGGATACCCTCGGTGAGGACGAGGGGAGTGGGCCGGTGAGGGTTCTGGCGGCGATGTCGGGCGGGGTGGACTCCGCCGTCGCGGCGGCACGGGCGGTGGAGGCCGGGCACGACGTGACGGGTGTGCACCTGGCGCTGGCCCGTAACCCGCAGACGTACCGCACCGGCGCCCGGGGCTGCTGCACGCTGGAGGACTCCCGGGACGCCCGGCGCGCCGCCGACGTGCTCGGCATCCCGTTCTACGTGTGGGACATGGCCGACCGGTTCCACGACGACGTGGTGGACGACTTCGTGGCCGAGTACGCCGCCGGGCGTACCCCCAATCCCTGCCTGCGCTGCAACGAGAAGATCAAGTTCGCGGCGGTGCTGGACCGGGCCGTGGCCCTGGGCTTCGACGCGGTGGTGACCGGCCACCACGCCCGGCTCGGCGCCGACGGCCTGCTGCGGCGCAGCGTGGACGCGGCCAAGGACCAGTCGTACGTGCTGGCGGTGCTGACCCGCGCGCAGCTCGACCGGTCGATCTTCCCGCTCGGCGACTCGACGAAGGCCGAGGTACGCGCGGAGGCCGCCCGGCGCGGCCTCGCCGTGGCCGACAAGCCGGACTCGCACGACATCTGCTTCATCGCCGACGGCGACACCCGCGGCTTCCTCGCCGAGCGGCTCGGCGAGGCGCCGGGCCAGGTGGTGGACGCCCTCACCGGCGCGGTGGTGGGCAGCCACAGCGGCGCCTACCAGTACACCGTCGGGCAGCGGCGCGGCCTGCACCTGGACCGCCCGGCGCCGGACGGCCGGCCCCGCTACGTGCTGTCCATCACCCCGACCACGAACACGGTGACTGTCGGCCCGGCCGAGGCGCTGGAGGTCTCCGACGTGCGCGCGACCCGCCCGGTGTGGACCGGTGGCCCGCGCCCGGACGGGCCGGTCGAGTGCGAGGTGCAGCTGCGGGCGCACGGCGACGTGGTGCCGGCCGCCGTCGAGGTGGACGGCGACGGCCTGCGCGCGTCGTTGCGCCGCCCGGTCCGGGGTGTCGCCGCCGGCCAGGCGATCGTGGCCTACCGGCCGGACCCGGCCGGGGACGTGGTCCTCGGCTCCGCCACCATCACCGCCTGACGGCGGGCGTGCCGCGGGCCGTGGATAGGCTGCGGCGGTGACTGAGAACCGCTGGCCCTGGCCCGCCGGATCCGCGACCGGCATCGGGTCGCTGCCCGGCACCGACATCGCCGAGGCGCAGCGGATCGTGCTCGGCGAACTGCCCGCCCTGCCGCACCTGCCCGAGCTGCCCGCCCGCGGACCGGGCGCGGACCTCGTCGGCCGCACCGCCGGCCTGCTCGTCGAACTGCCCGTCGAGCTGTACGCGGCCCGCTGGCGGATCGCCCCGCGCCCCGGCCGTGACCTGCGCCGCGCCCGCGACCTGATGGAACGCGACCTCGACCAGCTCGCCGAGCAGGCCGAGGAGTACGCCGGACCGGTGAAGGTCCAGGCGGCCGGCCCGTTCACCCTCGCCGCCGCGCTGGAGCTGCCGATCGGCGGCCGGATGCTGCGCGACCCGGGCGCGGTCCGCGACCTCGCCGGTTCGCTCGGCGAAGGGCTGCGCGGGCACGTCGAGGCGGTGACCCGGCGGCTGCCGCGCGCCTCGGTGCTGCTCCAGCTCGACGAGCCGTCCCTGCCTGCGGTGCTGGCCGGGCGGGTGCCCACCGAGAGCGGCTTCGGCACCCACCGTCCGGTGGAGACCGAGGTGGCGCGGGCGCTGCTGCGCGACGTGATCGAGGCGGCCGGCGTACCGGCGCTCGTGCACTGCTGCGCGCCGGACGTACCGCTGGAGCTGATCCGCTCCGCCGGCGCGGCAGGCGTCGCCCTCGACCTGTCGCTGGTCACCGACCTCGACCCGCTCGGCGAGGCGATCGACGCCGGGCTCGGGCTGCTGGCCGGCGCCGCGCCGACGCTGCCGCCGCCGTCCGGCCGGGCGCCCACGTCGGCCGAGGTCGCCGACCGGGTCCGGCGGGTCTGGGACAAGCTCGGCTTCCCCCGCCGCCGGCTGGCCGAGCAGGTGGTGGTCACCCCCGCGTGCGGCCTGGCCGGCGCCACCCCGGGGTACGCCCGCGCGGTGCTCACCGCCTGCCGCGACGCGGGCCGGCGGCTCGCCGAGGACTGACGTTTTCCGTCGTACCCGCCGGGCACGATGACCGGCATGATTGGACGACTGCGTTCCACAGTGATCGACTGCCCCGATCCGCGCGCGCTCGCCGCCTTCTACTCCGAGTTGCTCGGCCTGCCCCTGGTGGAGGAGAACTCCGACGGCGACGAGTGGGTGGTGCTCGGCGGTCCACCCGGGCACCAGCCGCGGGTGGCCTTCCAGCGGGCGCCGGGCCTGCGCACCCCCGACTGGCCCGACCCGGCCCGGCCGCAGCAGTTCCACCTCGACGTGACAGTCGACGACATCGAGGCGGCCGAGAAGGCGGTGCTGGCGCTCGGCGCACGGCGGCTACCGGGTGAGGGGGAGGGCTTCCGGGTCTACGCCGACCCGGTCGGCCATCCGTTCTGCCTCTGCTGGGACTGATCTTCCGCGGCTTGCGCGGCGGAGGCATGATCGCCATCGTGACCGCCTCCACTGCCACCGGCCGCGCCGCCGGTTCGCTGTTCGGCCTGGCCTACGGCGACGCCCTGGGCAAGCCGACCGAATTCCTCACCGTCACCGAGATCGTCCGGCGCTACGGTCCGGCCGGTCCGCGCGAGCTGACCGGTGACCCGGCCCTGGTCACCGACGACACCCAGATGGCGCTCGCCGTGGCGTGGGCGCTGCACGACGCGTCCGCGTACACGGCCGAGGTGGTGGAGCCGCTGCTGCGGCAGCGCTTCGTCGACTGGTCGGTCAGCCCGGAGAACAACCGTGCGCCCGGCATGACCTGCCTGCGGGCCTGCGCCGAGCTGGCCCGGGGTGCCCGCTGGCAGGAGGCCACTGTCGCCGGCTCGAAGGGCTGCGGCGCGAACATGCGCGTCACCCCGGTCGGGCTGCTCGACGTCGACCTGGACACGATGGCCGGGCTGGCCCAGCTCCAGGCCGGCCTCACCCACGGCCACCCGACCGGGCTGGCGGCGAGCGAGCTGACCGCGTACGCGGTCCGGCTGCTGCGCGACGGCGCGGCGCTGCCGGAGCTGCCCGGTCTGCTCACCGAGCGGGCCCGGGAGCAGCGCACCGTCTACCGCGACGACTGGCTCGGTGACCTGTGGCAGCGGCCCGGCGAGAGCAGCGCGGCCGAGTTCGTCGCCCGGGGCTGGGACGACTGCCTGCGCGTGCTCGGCCGGCTGGAGGCGGCGCTGGCCCGCCCGGACGACGGCGGCGACCCGTGCCGGTTCACCGGCGAGGGGTGGATCGCCGAGGAGGCGCTCGCCACCGCGCTGCTCTGCGCGCTGCGCCACCGCGACGACCCGGTCGGCGCGCTGGCCCGGGGCGCCACCACGGCCGGTGACTCGGACTCCATCGCCGCGCTGGCCGGCGCGTTCGTCGGCGCCGCGTACGGCATCGCCGCCTGGCCCGCCGGGTGGGCCGGCCGGATCGAGTACGCGGGCCAGCTCACCGCGCTCGCCGCCGCCTTCGACGGGGAGGTGTCCGGCGCCGGCTCCCGCGGCGAGGGGTGACGCGCTCGCTCAGCCGGTGAGGTGCCTCAGCCGCCGGACGCCACGCCACAGGTCCGGGTCGCAGGCACCGGCCCGGTCGGCGAACGCGCTCAGCGGCACCGGGATCGGCTCGCTCACGTCGAGGTAGCTGTCGTGGTCGGCGCCCGGATCCCAGTCCCGGGTCGGGATCGGCAGATGGTCGTCCCGGTCCGACTTGTCCTGGCTGGTGATCTTCAAGACCTCGGCGTCCCGGCCGTCGACGCGCAGCACCAGGCAGGGACGCACCTTCGAACCGGTCCCGTCGGCGTAGGGCACGTCGGCCCACCAGATCTCCCCGGGCCGGGGCTCGTCCCGACCGGCCCGGCCGGCGCCCCGCGGCCTCGGCGGCGTCGCGGTGCGGTCACCCCGCGGCCCGGCGCCGGCCCGGTCACGCCTGCGGTCCGCCCGGTCGCGCGTCCCGGCGCGGCCGGCCGCGCGGCGGCGCCACTCGTTCCACAGCCATCCGGCCGCGACGCAGGCCACGATCACCAGCGCCCAGATCACCCCGTCGCGCATCCGCCGCCCGCCTCCCGACCGTTGTCGCCCACCACCGCCGACGCGATCGTCGCACGGCCGGGGCGGACCCGCCCGGGTGGCGCGGCGGGCACCGGTCCGCCCTGCTCGGCGCGGGTGACCGGACGACTGTCACAGCCGACCGCTACGGTTCTCGGGTAGCACCAACACGGGAGGTCGACAGCGGTGTCCGAAGGCGGCGGCGTGTCCGAAGAAGCGGTTCCCCCAGCGGTCGACGCGGCCCAGGCCGCGGCGGCGGGTGCCGAGCCGACCCCGGCGGCCCGGGAGCGGCACGCCACGCTCAGCCAGGAGCTGACCGAACACCAGTACCGCTACTACGTCCTCGACGCACCGACCGTCACCGACGCCGAGTTCGACAAGCAGCTGCGGGAGCTCGAGGCGCTGGAGGCCGAATACCCGGCGCTGCGCACCCCCGACTCGCCCACCCAGCGGGTCGGCGGCACCTTCTCCACCGACTTCACCCCGGTCGCGCACGCCGAGCGGATGCTCTCGCTCGACAACGCCTTCGCCGACGAAGAGCTGGCCGCCTGGTCCGAGCGGGTCGAGCGCGACGCGGGCGGCCCGGTGCCCTACCTGTGCGAGCTGAAGGTCGACGGGCTCGCCATCAACCTCACCTACGAGAAGGGCCGGCTGGTGCGCGCCGCCACCCGGGGTGACGGCCGCACCGGCGAGGACGTCACCGCCAACGTGCGCAGCATCAAGGACGTGCCGTCCCGGCTGACCCCGGCCGGCGACTTCCCCGACGTGCCCGATCTCCTGGAGGTGCGCGGCGAGATCTACTTCCCGGTGGCCGCGTTCGCCGACCTGAACGCGAGCCTGGTCGAGCAGGGCAAGGCGCCGTTCGCCAACCCGCGCAACGCCGCCGCCGGCAGCCTGCGGCAGAAGGACCCCCGGGTGACCGCCTCCCGCCCGCTGCGCCTGGTGGTGCACGGCATCGGCGCGCGCACCGGGTTCCGGCCGGCCGCGCAGTCCGAGTCGTACGCCGCGCTCAAGGCGTGGGGGCTGCCCACCAGCGACCGGTGGCGGGTGGTGGACGACCTGGCCGGCGTCGCGGAATACATCACCTACTACGGCAAGCACCGGCACGACGTCGAGCACGAGATCGACGGCGTGGTGGTCAAGGTCGACCCGGTCTCCATCCAGGGCCGCCTCGGCTCGACCAGCCGCGCGCCCCGCTGGGCGATCGCCTTCAAATATCCGCCCGAGGAGGTGAACACCAAGCTGCTCGACATTGAGGTGGAGGTCGGGCGTACCGGCCGGGTCACCCCGCGCGCCGTGCTCGAGCCGGTCCGGGTGGCCGGCTCCACCGTCGCCTACGCCACCCTGCACAACGCCCGCGAGGTCGAGCGCAAGGGCGTGCTCATCGGCGACACGGTGGTGCTGCGCAAGGCCGGCGACGTCATCCCCGAGGTGCTCGGCCCGGTGGTCGAGCTGCGCCCGGCCGACGCCCGTCCGTTCGTCATGCCGACCACCTGCCCGGCCTGCGGCACTCCGCTCGCGCCGGCCAAGGAGAGCGACGTCGACATCCGCTGCCCCAACGGGCGGGCCTGCCCCGGTCAGATCCGTGAGCGGGTCTTCTACCTGGCCAGCCGCAAGGTGCTCGACATCGAGGTGCTCGGCGAGAGGGGCGCGGCGGCGCTGCTGGACGCCCAGATCATCACCAACGAGGGCGACCTGTTCCAGCTCGACGCCGAGCAGTTGAGCCGGTCACCGTTCTTCGTCAACAAGGACGGCAGCCTGGGCAGCAACGCCACCAAGCTGCTCGACAACCTCGCCGAGGCCAAGGAACGCGACCTGTGGCGGGTGCTGGTGGCACTGTCCATCCGGCACGTCGGCCCGACCGCCGCGCAGGCGCTCGCCCGGCACTTCCGGTCGGTCGCCGCGATCGAGGCCGCCGGCGAGGAGGAGCTGTCCTCGGTGGACGGCGTCGGCCCGACCATCGCGGCGAGCGTGAAGGAGTGGTTCGCCGTCGACTGGCACCGCGACGTGGTGCGCAAGTGGGCCGAGGCCGGCGTACGGATGGCCGAGGAGGCCGCCGACGAGGGGCCGCGACCGCTCGACGGCGTCACTGTGGTGGTCACCGGCACGCTGAGCGGGTTCAGCCGCGACCAGGCGGCCGAGGCGATCCAGGTCCGGGGCGGCAAGGTGACCGGGTCGGTCTCCAAGAAGACCGGTTTCGTGGTGGTCGGCGACAACCCCGGCTCCAAGGCCGACAAGGCCGCCACCCTGAAACTGCCGATCCTCGACGAGGACGGCTTCCGGGTGCTGCTCGACTCCGGCCCGGAGGCGGCCCGCGAGGTGGCCCGGGTGGAGGACTGACAGGCTGGTCACAGCTTTCGTCCGGCGGATACCAAGTTAATTACGACTCCGACCGATTCGTGACTGTCGTGTCGGGGAAATCGCCTCGGAGGGCGTTTCATTGGCGTACGACGCGTGACGGCGCGCGCCAGGACGTTCCCCGGGAGGTGCGATGGAGACCGGCGACCCGCGTAACTCCGTCCCGCCCGGGCGGAGCGGGCCGTTCTTCGGCTTCGTCGCCGCGATCGGCGCGGTCGCCCTGCTGGTCTCGGCCGGGCCGCTCGTCGCGCTCGCCGACCGGCTGACCGAGCTGCCGGCCGCGTTCTGGACCATGGCGGTGCTCGCCGTCGCCTGCGACGCCCGCCCGTTCGTCCCGCCCGGCCGGCGGCAGACGTCTGCGGTGTTCCCGTCGACGTGCTTCACCTTCGCGATCCTGCTCGGCTGGGGCTTCGGCCCGGCCGTCGCGGTGCAGGCCGTCGCCGTGGCGGTCAGCGGCTGGCGACTCGGGTACGCGCCCTGGCGCACCGGCTTCAACGCCGCCCAGTACGCGTGCGCGCTCGCCGCCGCGTACGCGGTCACCCGGCTCGGTCCGGGCGAGCTGTTCGGCGGCGGCCGGCTGCACTGGACCGACGTGGCGGCGGTGGGCGGCGCGACGCTCGCCTGGTTCGTGGTCAACTACGGGCTGGTCAGCTCCGCGGTCCGGCTGCGTTTCGGCGACAGGTGGTGGCCGAGTGTTCGCAGCGGCCTGGCGTACGAGCTGCTGTCCACCGGTTCGCTGCTGCTGCTCGCGCCGGTGCTGGTAGCCGCCGCCCGGGCCAGCGCGGCGCTGATCCCGCTGGTGCTGGTGCCGCTGTTCGCCGTCTACCGGATGGCCCGGCTCTCCGAGGAACGCGAACAGCTCGCCGACGTGGACCCGCTCACCGGCCTGCCCAACCGCAAGGCGCTGCTCACCGAGGTGGCCGAGCAGGTGCACCTGCACGGCGAACGGGCCGCCCGGGGCGCGCCGGACGCGCACCTGGCGCTGCTGCTGCTCGACCTCGACCGGTTCAAGCACGTCAACGACGCGCTCGGGCACGCGGTGGGCGACCGCCTGCTGGTCGAGGTGAGCGCCCGGCTGATGGGCGCTGTGGACGGCGGTGACATGGTGGCGCGGCTCGGCGGCGACGAGTTCGCCATCGTCGTACCCCGGCTCACCGACATCGACCAGGCCCGCGAGCGGGCCGACCGGGTGGTCGCCGCGCTCGCCGAACCGGTGCCGCTGGACGGGCTGCCGCTGGACGTGGGCGGCGCCATCGGCATCGCGCTCTACCCGGACCACGGCGAGGACTTCGCCACCCTGATGCGTCACGCCGACGTGGCCATGTACGACGCGAAGCACCGCAACGACACGGTGGCGGTGTACGCGCCGGAGTCCGACCACAACTCGGCCGAGCGCCTCAGTCTGCTGGCCGACCTGCGCCGGGTGCTGGAGTCCGGCCCGTCCGCGCAGGGCGGGGAGACGGTCGGCGTACGCGGGGGTGACGGCGCGGCCCTGACCCCGGCGCTGCCGGTGCGGGCCGACCGCCCGGCCCGCAACCAGCGCCCGGCGCGCGGCGGCCGGGGACGGTCCGGCGACGGGCCGAACCGGTGGCTGCGGCGCCGCCGCGACCGCGCGGAGGAGCGGCACGACGACGACCTGATCGAGCAGATCCTCACCCGCGCCGACCCGATCCGCCGCCGGGCCGCCCGGGCCGGCGCCGGACCGGGCGCGGGTCCGCTCATGGTCGGCGACGCGGAGTTCGCGCCGGAGACCGCCGACGCCGACGTCACCCAGGACGCGGAGGCGGCCGTGAGCACCGGCGCGCCGGGCGTCATCGGGCCGACCGCCGACGGGAGCACCGCGGCCGAGGCGGACGACCAGGCCGGGCACCCGGGCGAGATCACCATGTACTACCAGCCGCAGATCGCCATCGCCACCGGCGAGGTGGTGGGCGTCGAGGCGCTGCTGCGCTGGCGGCACCCGCGCCGGGGCATGGTCGACCCGGGCGAGCTGATCCAGGTCGCCGAGCAGAGCGCGGTGATGCGGCTGCTCACCCGCCGCGTGGTCGACGACGTGGTGGAGCAGCTCGCCAAGTGGTCGGCGGCCGGGCTCACGCTGCGGGCCGCGCTCAACGTCAGCGTCCGGGATCTGCACACCGGCGAGATCGCCGACCAGATCGCCGACCGGCTGACCCGGTACGGCGTGCCGCCGGAACGCCTCCAGGTGGAGATCACCGAGGGCGCGCTGATGGCCGACCCGCGGCGGGTGCTCGCCAGCATCACCCAACTGCACCGCATCGGCGTCGGCATCGCGCTGGACGACTTCGGCACCGGCTACTCGTCGTTGCAGCACCTGCGCCGGCTCCCGCTGTCCGAGGTGAAGGTGGACAGGTCGTTCGTCCTCGGCATGGCCGAGGATCCGGACGACGCGGCGATCGTCCGCTCGATGATCGAGCTGGCCGGCGCGCTCGGGCTGCGGGTGGTCGCCGAGGGCGTGGAGGACGAGCGCACCTGGCGGCTGCTGCACGCCGCCGGGTGTGACGTGGCGCAGGGCTGGTTCCACGCCCGGCCGATGCCGGCCGAGGACCTGGTGGCCTGGCTGTCCCGCTACCGTCCGGTGCGCCCGGCGGAGGCGGTGGGCCGCGGCGGTCCGGCGCCGGAGGGGGAGTCGAAGGCGTCGTCGTGACGGCGGGACAATAGACTCGCTCCGGTCACCGCGCGTCATCGAGCACGCCCGCACGCGCGGCCGGCCCATCGCAGACGTCTCAGGACAGCCACGAAGGGGGCACTGATGGCCGCCATCTCCCGCGAGGAGGTCGCGCACCTCGCGCGACTGTCGCGGCTCGCCGTCACGGAGGAGGAACTGGACACCTTCGCCGGCCAGCTGGATGTGATCCTCCAGTCGGTCGCGCAGGTCGGCGAGGTCGCCGCGGCGGACATCCCGCCGACGTCCCACTCCGTGCCGCTGACGAACGTGCTCCGCGAGGACGTGGTGCGGCCGGGCCTGACCCCGCAGGAGGCGTTGTCGGGCGCCCCCGACGCCGAGGAGCAGCGGTTCCGCGTCCCGCGGATCCTGGACGAGGATGTGGCCTCATGAGCGAGCGCAGCGAGCGAATCATCAGGCTCAGCGTGGCTGTCGGTCGTGACGGCACGGAGCGAAGCGGAGTGCCGGCATGAGCGACCTGACGAAGATGACCGCCGTTGAGATCGCCGGGCTGGTGGCGAGCGGCGAGACCTCCGCGGTCGAGGTCACCCAGGCCCACCTGGACCGCATCGGCGCCGTCGACGACCGGGTGCACGCGTTCCTGCACGTCGACACCGAGGGGGCGCTGGCGGCCGCGCGTGCCGTGGACGAGCGCCGCGCCGCCGGTGAGGAGCTGGGCCCGCTCGCCGGTGTGCCGGTCGCGGTGAAGGACGTGCTCACCACCAAGGGCGTGCCGACCACGGTCGGGTCGAAGATCCTGGAGGGCTGGCGCCCGCCGTACGACTCGACGATCGTCGAGCGGCTGCGCGACGCCGGCACGGTGATGCTCGGCAAGACGAACATGGACGAGTTCGCGATGGGCTCCTCCACCGAATACTCGGCGTACGGGCCGACCCGTAACCCGTGGGACACCGACCGGATCCCGGGCGGCTCCGGCGGCGGCAGCGCTGCGGCGCTGGCCGCGTACGAGGCACCGCTGTCGATCGGCTCGGACACCGGTGGCTCGATCCGCCAGCCCGGCGCGGTCACCGGCACCGTCGGCGCGAAGCCCACCTACGGCGGCACCTCCCGCTACGGCCTGGTCGCGTTCTCCTCGTCGCTGGACACGCCCGGCCCGTGCGCGCGTACCGTGCTCGACGCCGCGTTGCTGCACCAGGTGATCGGCGGTCACGACCCGCGCGACTCCACCTCGATCCCGGCCCCGGTGCCGGACGTGGTGGCCGCGGCGCGGCTCGGCGCCACCGGTGACCTGACCGGCGTGAAACTCGGCGTGGTCACCGAGTTCACCGGCGAGGGCGCGGAGCCCGGCGTGATGGCCGCGTTCCGCGACGCCGCCGAGGCACTGGCGAAGCTGGGCGCCGAGATCGTCGAGGTCTCCTGCCCGCACTTCAAGTACGCGCTGCCGGCGTACTACCTGATCGCGCCCAGCGAGTGCTCCTCCAACCTGGCCCGGTTCGACGGCGTCCGGTTCGGCCTGCGGGTCGGCGACGACGGCAACCGGTCGCTGGAGGAGGTCATGTCGCTGACCCGCGAGGCCGGTTTCGGCCCCGAGGTCAAGCGGCGCATCATGCTCGGCACGTACGCCCTCTCGTCGGGCTACTACGACGCCTACTACGGCCAGGCGCAGAAGGTCCGCACGCTCATCACGCGGGACTTCACCAGCGCGTTCGAGCAGGTCGACGCGCTGATCTCGCCGACCACGCCGTTCGTGGCGTTCCCGATCGGGTCGCGTACCGCCGACCCGTACCAGATGTACCTGGCCGACCTGTTCACGATCCCGACGAACCTGTACGGCGGCCCGGCCATCTCGGTGCCGTGCGGCCTGTCCGACGGGCTCCCGGTCGGCTTCCAGATCATGGCGCCGACCATGGCCGACGACCGGATGTACCGGGTCGCCGCCGCGCTGGAGAACGCCGTCGGCACGCTCACCCCGCCGGCGCTCTGAACCAACACCGGTACGGAGGCGGGCCGCCCGCCTCCGTACCGGCACGCTGATCACCGATCAGTGGATTGCCCGGGGACACCGGCACTGGTCGAATAAACTCCGAGTCTGCTGGATCGACTGGACTGTGGCCCGCTGGCGGACGCGAGCGGTTCCGACCGAGAGCTGGATGTGCGATGGGGACACTTCGCCCGGTCATGGCCCTGATGATGGCCGTCGCGCTGCTGCTGGGCGCCGGTCAACCGGCCGCCGCGCAACCGGCCACCGCCGCCACCGAGACCGTCACCATCACCTCGGGCAAGCCCCGGTCAATCATGGTCATCGGGCAGGTCTACGCGATCCACACGGTCGAGGCCACGGGCGGTACCGCGCCGTACCGGTTGTCGGTGACCTCGGGCGGTCTGCCGCCGGGGATGCTGGTGGTGGGGACGTCGCTGGGTGGTGCGCCGACGACGCCCGGCACGTACACGTTCACGCTGCGGATGACCGATCAGAACGACCTGTTCGACGAGCAGACGGCGACCATCGAGGTACGCGAGCCGACTGTCGTCATCACGTCGGGCAAGCCCCGGTCGCCGATGTACCTCGGCCGGGTGTACGCGATCCACACCGTCGAGGCCACCGGTGGCACCGCGCCGTACCGGTTGTCGGTGACCTCGGGCGGTCTGCCGCCGGGGATGCTGGTGGTCGGGACGTCGCTGGGCGGTGCGCCGACGACGCCCGGCACGTACACGTTCACGCTGCGGATGACCGACAAGAACGACCGCTTCGACGAGCAGAACGCCACAGTCGTGGTCGCCGAGGCGGCGACCGCGTTCACCTCCGGCGAACCGCCCGCCGCCACCGTCGGTAAGCCGTACTCCTTCCCGTTCACCGCCGACGGCGACTCGGACATCACGTTCGCCCTGGCCGCCGGGGCCCTGCCGGACGGTCTCACCCTCGACGAGGCGGGCAAGCTCCGCGGCACCCCGGGCAGCGCCGGCACGTTCACCTTCACCGTCGCGGCGAAGGGGTACAGCACCAGCGCCACGAAGCAGGTGTCGCTGACCGTCGCCGCCCGCACCCCGGCCACCCCCACGGCGTCCCCGACCGGCTCGACGCCCGACCCGGCCGACCCGACTGCGACGCCGACGCCGAGCGACCCGGCCGCCACGCCGTCGGAGAGCAGCAGCACCACGGCGCCCCAGCCGACGCCCTCGCCGTCGAAGGTGAGCGGCGCGTGGCTGCCGATCACCGGACCGGGTTCGCCGCTCGTCCTGCTGCTGCTGAGCGTCGTGGCCTTCTCCGTCGGCGGCATCCTGCTCGTGCTGGCGTACAACCGCCGGCGGACCTTCACCACACCCGAGTGACACCCGGCCCGGGCCCGGTGCCCGTCGCGGGGCCCGCGCGGTGATCTCGAAGCCCGGCAGCGGGGTGGCCGGGCCAGCCGATTAGGCTGGAACGGTTCTGTCCGGATCGCGCCTGGAGCTCAGATGACGACGACACTGCCCGCGTACGACGAGGTCGTCGCGCGCTTCGAACCGGTGATCGGCCTGGAGACCCACGTCGAGCTGGGCACGAACACCAAGATGTGGTGCGGCTGCCCGACCGACTTCGGCGGCGAGCCGAACACCCGGGTCTGCCCGGTCTGCCTCGGCCTGCCCGGATCGCTGCCGGTGGCGAACAAGGCCGCCATCGAGGCGACCATCCGGATCGGGCTGGCGCTGAACTGCTCGATTGCCGAGTGGTGCCGGTTCGCCCGGAAGAACTACTTCTACCCGGACATGCCGAAGAACTTCCAGATCAGCCAGTACGACGAGCCGCTGTGCTTCGACGGCTACCTGGACGTCGAGGTCAACGGTGAGCTGGTGCGCATCGGCATCGAGCGGGTGCACCTGGAGGAGGACACCGGCAAGACGCTGCACGTCGGCGGCGCCACCGGTCGCATCCACGGCGCCACCGAGTCGCTCGTCGACTACAACCGGGCCGGCATCCCGCTCGTCGAGATCGTCACCAAGCCGATCCCCGGCACCGGCGCGCTCGCGCCCGAGGTCGCCCGCGCGTACGTCACCGAGCTGCGCGACGTGATCCGCTCGCTCGGCGTCTCCGACGTGCGGATGGAGGAGGGCTCGCTGCGCTGCGACGTCAACACGTCGCTGAACCGGCCGGGGGAGGAGTGGGGCACCCGCACCGAGACCAAGAACGTCAACTCGCTGCGCTCGGTCGAGCGGGCGGTGCGCTCGGAGATGCTGCGCCAGGCGTCGGTGCTGGAGGCGGGTGGCCGGATCACCCAGGAGACCCGGCACTTCCACGAGGACACCGGCGACACCACGTCGGGCCGGTCCAAGGAGACCGCCACCGACTACCGGTACTTCCCGGAGCCGGACCTGGTGCCGCTCGCCCCGGACACCGCGTGGGTGGCCGAGCTGAAGGCCGCCCTGCCGGAGCTGCCGCGCCTGCGCCGCAAGCGGATCCAGCAGGAGTGGGGCCTGTCCGACCTCGACATGCAGTCGGTGGTCAACGCCGGCGCGGTCGAGCTGATCGAGGCGACTGTCGCCGCCGGTGCCACCCCTGCCGCCGCCCGGAAGTGGTGGCTGGGCGAGCTGTCCCGCCGCGCCAACGAGACCGGCGTGGAACTGGCCGACGTGGGCGCCACCCCGGCCCAGGTCGCCGAGCTGCAGGGCCTCGTCGACGCGGGCAAGCTCAACGACAAGCTGGCCCGTACCGTGCTGGAGGGCGTGGTGGCCGGCGAGGGCTCGCCGACCGAGATCATGACCAACCGCAACCTGGAGGTCGTCTCGGACACCGGCGCGCTCACCGCCGCCGTGGACGAGGCGATCGCCGCGAACCCGGACGTCGCCGACAAGATCCGCAGCGGCAAGGTCGCGGCGGCCGGCGCGCTCGTCGGCGCGGTCATGAAGACCACCCGCGGCCAGGCGGACGCGAAGACCGTCCGCGAGCTGATCCTGGCGCGCCTCGGCGCCTGACGTACGTAAGGAAGGGCCCCTTCTTAACGCCTGGTGCATGGGAAGGGGCCCTTCCTAACGCCTCGCCACCCCTCCCCGGACAGGGCGTCAACGGCGACGCCCGGATGGAGTCACCGTGAACCAGCACGACCTCGACGTCCTCGACGAGATCCAGCGCCGGGTGCTCTGGCTCGCCACCCGCATCGTCGACGCGGCCAACCACGACCGCGACACCGGTGACGGGGTGAAGGTCGGCGGCCACCAGGCGTCAAGCGCCTCCCTGGTCACCGCGATGACAGCGCTCTGGTTCCAGCACCTGGACGCCGAGGACCGGGTGGCGGTGAAGCCGCACGCCTCGCCGGTGTTCCACGCGATCCAGTACCTGCTCGGCAACCTCGACAAGTCGTACCTGCCGAAGCTGCGGGCGCGCGGCGGGCTCCAGTCGTACCCGTCGCGCACCAAGGACCCGGACGAGGTGGACTTCTCCACCGGCTCGGTCGGCCTGGGCGCCGCCGCGCCGCTGTTCGCCGCCGTCACCCGCCGCTACGTCGACGCGCACTTCGGCGCGCGCCCGCACTCCCGGTTCGTCGCCATCATCGGCGACGCCGAGCTGGACGAGGGCAACATCTGGGAGGCGGTCGCCGACCCGGCCACCACCGGGCTCGGCAACGTGATGTGGCTCGTCGACTTCAACCGCCAGTCGCTCGACCGGGTCGTCCCCGGCATCCGGATCAACCAGTGGCGCGGCCAGTTCGAGGCAGCCGGTTGGCACGTCGTGGAGGTCAAGTACGGCCGCAGGCTCGCCGAGGCGTACGCCCGGCCGGGTGGCGCGGCGCTGCGCGACTGGATCGACCGGATGCCCAACGAGCAGTACCAGTCGCTGTTCGGGCTGGCCGGCCCGGCGCTGCGCAAGCAGTTCCTGGACGGCGCGCCGGCCGAGGTGGCCGCGTTCGTCGCCGACATCGGCGACGACGAGCTGGGCCCGCTCGTCACCGACCTGGGCGGGCACGACGCGCAGGCCATGCTCGACGCGTACGCCCAGTGCGACGCGGTCACCGACCGGCCCAGCGTCGTGTTCGCGTACACGGTCAAGGGCTGGGGTCTGCCCATCGCCGGCAACCCCCGCAACCACTCGGCGTTGCTCACCACCGAGCAGGTCGACGCGCTGCGCGCCGCGCACGGCCTGACCCCGGAGACCGAGTGGGACCGCCTCGACCCGGCGTCCCCGGCCGGCATCCGGGCCGGCGAGCGCCGGGAGGCGCTGTCCCGCCCGCCGCGCGAGCGTGCGCTGGGCGTCACCGTTCCGGAGACCACGAGGGTACGCGCGAACAAGCCCGTCTCCACCCAGGAGGTCTTCGGCCGGGTGCTCGTCGACCTGGCCCGCGATCCGCAGGTCGCGCCCTACCTGGTGACCACCGCGCCGGACGTGGCCACCTCGACCAACCTGGCCGGGTTCATCAACAAGACGGGCGTGTTCGCCCCGACCGAGCAGCGTTCCTGGACCGAGGACCGGATGCTGCGCTGGACCGAGAGCCCCGCCGGGCAGCACATCGAGCTGGGCATCTCGGAGATGAACCTGTTCCTGCTGCTGGGCCAGCTCGGCCTGTCGTGGGACCTGTCCGGCCAGCCGCTGCTGCCGGTGGGCACCGTCTACGACCCGTTCGTGCTGCGCGGTCTCGACGCGTTCCTCTACGGCACGTACTCCGGTTCCCGGTTCGTGGTGGCGGGCACCCCGTCCGGCATCACGCTGGCACCCGAGGGCGGCGCGCACCAGTCCACCATCACCGCGTCGGTCGGCCTGGAGCTGCCGGGGGTGACGTTCCTGGAGCCCGCGTACGCCGGCAGCCTCGACTGGCTGCTCTGCGACGCGCTCGGGCAGATCGCCGGCGGCTCCGCACCGGCCGCCACAGCCGCGCCGGCCGAGGACGGGGCGTACTACTTCCGGCTCAGCACCCGGCCGATCGACCAGGCGCCGTTCGAGGCGGCCCGGGCGCGGCTCGGGGACGCGGTGCTGCGGCGGCAGGTGGTGGCCGGCGCGTACCGGCTCGTCGACGCGCACCAGGCGTACCCCGATCTGGCTGACGCCCCGGTCGTGCAGCTCGCCGCCTCCGGTGCGGTGCTGCCGGAGGTCCTGGCGGCCGCCGCGGAGCTGGCGGAGGAGGGCGTGGCCGCGCACGTCGTGGACGTCACCAGCCTGGACCGCCTCTACCGCGCCTGGCAGCGGACGCTGCGCCAGGGCGTGCGGACCGCGACCGTGCCGAGCGTGCCCGGCGCGCTGCGGTCGGCGTTCGCCGACCGGGTGCCGGTGGTCACCGTGCACGACGCCGCCTCGCACGCGATGGCCTGGCTCGGCTCGGCGGTCGGCGCGCCGGCGGTGCCGCTCGGCGTGGACGAGTTCGGCCAGTCCGGCAGCGTCCGGGAGCTGTACGAGCTGCACGACCTGCTGCCCGGCAGCATCGTCAACGCCGCGCTGGCCGCGATCGCGCTGCGCTGAGGCGGCGGCTGGTTCTCTCTCACGGAACGTGACGGCTGGGTTGGCTGCGGAGAGTAACCGCCTCCAGCGACCTCGGGGATCACCTCTCGGCCCCTTTGCTCTGCAGCCATATCCGCATCACCGTCCTGAGCTGGGGCGGAATGGAGCTTCCGCCGCTCTGCACCCACCCAGGCGGTGACGCTCGGTGCCTGCCGCGCGGATGGGTGCAGAGCAAAGTCGGCGGTGGGCCATCCCGGTGCCGGACGGGCTTCGTGACGCGCAGTGACCGGGCGTCGGTGCGGCAGCGCACCGGGCCGATCGCGAGAAAGGCGAGAAGAGCGGGGCCGTCAGCTCGTGGGGGTGGGGCTCAGCGTGGTCGTACCCGGTGACGGCGACTCCGACGGGCCGCGGGTCGGGGTCGGGGTGACCGGGACCTGGTCGCCCTTGGCCGGGTCGCGGATGACGTGCCGCTCCAGGTTGACCTGCGACTGCCCGGTGCCGCCGACGGTGATCTCGTCGTACGCCTGGAGCAGCTTCTGCTGGTCGAAGTAGAGCACCGTCATGGTCAGCGGGGTCGGCTTCTCGCCCTCCAGGCCGCGCAGCCCGGCACCGCCGGTCGAACCCTGCACCATCAGCGTGGTCGGCTGCTTGCCCTCCACCTGCGGCAGCTTCGACACCTGCCGGGAGTGCGTGTGCCCGGACAGCACCAGCGGGCAGGTGCCGGAGAGCGGGCCGGCCGAGGCGGGGTCGTGGATGAGCGCGATGTCGACCTTGCGCGGCGACTTCCCGATCGTGGCGGCGAGCTGTTCACCGGCACCGATCACCTGGTCGGCGACGGCCGAGGTGAGGCCGCTTCCGGCCGGTGAGGTCTCCTTGTCCGGGGTGAAGCGGGGGTCGCCGATGCCGGCGATGGTCAGCCCGCCCACCGTCGTGACCGAGTTGTTCAGCACGATCGCGTTCGGCTGCTGCGCCACCGCGGCGGCGGTGCGCGGCGAGTCGTGGTTGCCGCGGATGAACACGTACGGCTTCTTGAGCAGGCCGATCGACCCGACGAACGAGGCCTCCGGCTCGCTGCCCCAGTCGGTCATGTCGCCGGTGTCGACCACCACGTCGATGCCGAACTGCTCGACCACGGTGCGGATCAGCTGCCAGCCGGTCGGGTTGAGGTGGATGTCCGACACGTGCAGCACCCGGGTGGTGCCGGGCGACGGCTGCACCACCGGCAGCGCCGAGACCGTGGTGTAGAGCTTGCTGACGTTGCCGACCAGCCGCTGGAGCTGCTCGGCGTACTTGGTGTAGTCGTTGGCGATCCGCCGCGCGTCACCGACGATCGCCGGCGCGTTGACGAGCAGGCCCTCGTACCGCGGCTCCTCGATCGCCTGCGGGCGCAACGTGCTCGCGGCCACCCCGAGGCTGCCGGCGGTCACGACCAGCGCCAGACCGCCGGCCCACGCGGTGCGACGGACGTCCCGGAAAACCAGCGCGGCCAGCAGCAGCGTGGCCAGCACGGCCGAGGCGAGCGTACGCAGCCCGAGCCGCATCACGCCGTCGCGGACGTCCTGGACGGCCGACTGGCTGGCCCGGCTGATGCTGGCCGGGTCGTCGATGAGCGCCTCGGTGCGCCCCTGGTCCAGCGAGCCCACCTCGACGGTGAGGTACGCCGGACCGTCGTGGCTGTCCAGCAGCAGCGCGCCCAGCGGCGGGATGTCGACGGTGGTGCCGCCGGACAGCGACGGGCTGAGCTTCAGTTCGGCCCGGAACGGGCCGATGTCGGTGCCGACGTGGCCGCCCGCGTACGTGCCGATCACGATGCCGCCGAGCGTGACCGCGAGCAGAGCCAGCACCACACCTAGCCGGCGCAGCCGGTGGCCGGGCCGCCACGCCGTCAGTCGGCGGGCGCGCCCGCGCTCCGGAGACGCCTCGTCCCCGGTGCGCTGCTGTTCGTTCTCGTGGCCGTCCATGCTGAGATTCTGACCTGCCCCCTGCGCGATCTTGACAAACCCGCCCGGCCGGATCAGCTCCGGCCGGCACCACCGTCGGCGAAGACGAGCCGCAGGAGGCGGTCGTCCTCGGCGGTGGGCGTACCCCGCCCGTCCCGGTTCGACGTGCTCACCCACAGTGAGCCGTCGGGCGCCGCCGCGACGGCCCGTAGCCGACCGTACCGGCCGTTGAGCAGGTCGCGCGGCTGACCGAGGACTGTGCCGTTACCGGCCAGCTCCACCAGCCAGAGCCGCTGGCCGCGCAGGCAGGCGGCGACGAGCAGACGGTCCGCTGCCGCCAGGCCGGAGCAGGAGGCGTCACCGGTGGGCCACTGTGTGATCGGGTTCACGTAGCGCCTGTCGTCGCCGCGCCCCTCGACCCGGGGCCACCCGTAGTTGCCGCCCTTGTTGATCTGGTTGATCTCGTCCCAGGTGTTCTGGCCGAACTCCACCGCGTACATCTTCTTGTCCGCCGTCCAGGCGAAGCCCTGGACGTTGCGGTGACCTGTCGACCAGACCGGCGACCCGGCGGTGGGGTTGCCCGGCGCGGGCTTGCCGTCCGGCGTGATCCGCAGGATCTTGCCGCCGAGGCTCTTGGCGTCCTGGGCGTTCTCGGTGCGCCCGGCGTCGCCGGTGCTCGCGTAGAGGTGACCGTCCGGGCCGAAGCCCAGCCCGCCGCCGTTGTGCGTACCGGACTTCGGGATGCCGGTCAGGATCGGCTTCGGCGCCTGCCCGAGCTGCATCTTCGCGATCCGGTTGTCGTCCTCGGCCGTGTAGTAGACGAAGACCGTGCGGTCCTTCGCGTACGCGGGGGAGACCGCGATGCCGAGCAGGCCGCCCTCGCCGCCGGCGGCCACGTCCGGCACTGTCTGCACCGGCCGCACGGCCAGCCCGTCCGGGCCGGACTCCGGGCCGACCTGGAGGATCCGCCCCTTGTCCCGCTCGGTCACCAGCGCGCCGCCGTCGGGCAGGAACGCGATGCCCCACGGCACCTCCAGGCCCCTGGCCAGCACGGTGGCGACCACCTGCTGGCCGGCCCCGCCGGGGCTCGCGGTGCCGGACGGTGTGGGCAGGTTGGGCGGGGCGCCGGCCGGGTCCGGCTCGGGCTCGCCGAGGGCGCAGCCGGCGGTGCCCAGCAGCAGCGCCGCGCAGGACGCCGCCAGCGCCGTCCGGAGGCGGCGGACACGGGGGTACGCAAGACGCGGGCTCACCCGCCCCAGCCTAGCCGGGCGGACCGGCGAACCGGGCGCGTCGCGCGCACCCCTGCCCGCCTCCGGCCGTTCGGGGGAGTGCCGGTTCAACCGGCCCGCAGCGCGAGCAGGGCGACGTCGTCCTCGCGCCGGTGCGCGGCGGCGAGCAGCCGGTCGCAGAGCAGGTCCAGCGGTACGCCCGGCCCGCCGGCCTCGAGGTGGGCGAGCAACTCGGCCTGTCCCTCGTCGATCGGCTGGTCCCGGCGCTCGATCAGCCCGTCGGTGTGCAGCAGCAGCGTGTCGCCCGGTGCCAGGGTCAGCATCCGGCCGCTGCGCCGGGGCGGCCGGGCCAGGCCGAGCAGCGGTCCGCGGCCGTCCGCCACCGAGACCGTGCCGTCGGCCCGCACCAGCAGCGGTGGCGGATGCCCCGCGTTGCACCAGGAGACCGCCAGCCCGCCGGCGGCCGGACGGACCCGGGCCAGTACGGCGGTGGCGACGGTGGGCACCCGCAGCCCGCCCATGGCCCGATCCAGGTGGGCGATCAGATCCTCCACCGGATCGTCACGCCCGTACGCGTTGCCACGCACGAGGTTGCGCAACTGGCCCATGGTGGCCGCCGCCTCGATGTCGTGCCCGGCGACGTCGCCGATCGCGGCGATCAACTCGCCGTCGGGCTGGACGAACGCGTCGTACCAGTCGCCGCCCACCTCCACCCGGTCGGCGGCCGGCAGGTAGCGGGCGGCCAGCTCGATCCCCGGCACGGCCGGCAGGGTCGGCAGCATGCTGTGCTGCAACACCTCGGCGACGTGGCGCTGCTCGCCGTAGAGCCGGCTGTTGCCGACCGCCTGTCCGGCGCGTACCCCGATGTCCTGCGCGGTGCGCAGGTCGCTCGGGTCGAAACCGCGCCGCCCCGGACGGTTGACCAGCGTGACCGCCCCGATCACCCGGTCCCCGGCGGCGGTGATCGGCACGGTCAGGTGGGAACCGACGCCGAGCCGCTCGGCGAGCGGCACCAGCTCCGGGCGCGTCGTGCCGCGCGCCACGTCGTCCAGGCCGGCCACGGCCCGGACCACCGGCCGCCCGGTACGCAGCACCGACCGGATCTGCGACTCCGCGCTGAGGCCTGTGGTCAGCAACTCGGCGAAGCGGGCCAGGTCGGGCCCGCGCTCGGCGTCCCGGTGCACGCCGGTGACGGTGCGCGGCCGGCCCGCCGGGTCGACGAGCGTGATCAGGCACCAGTCGGCGAGTAGCGGCACCATCGCGTGCCCGAGCCGGTCCACCGCGGTGGCCACGTCGAGCGTGCCGCCGAGCATCTCGCTCATCCCGGCCAGCATGGCGAGCCGGTCGTGCGCCTCCTCCGCGCGGCGGCGGGCCTGCTCGGCGCCCCGGACCGCGATGCGCAGCCGCAGCTCCGAGGAGCATGCGGCGGCCAGGTCGGCGAGCGTCCGCAACTGCTCCTTGGACCAGGCCCGGGGCTTGCTGTCGATCGCGCAGAGCGAGCCGAGCACCCGCCCGTCCAGGTCGGTCAGCGGCATGCCCGCGTACGCGACCACGCCCAGATCCTCGATCGCCAGGTTGAGGCGTACGCGCGGGTAGAGGCGGGCGTCGGGCAGCACCAGCGGCATCTCGATGTCGACGACGTGCTGGCAGAACGAGTGAGTCAGCGGCGTCTCCCGGCGAGCCGCCCACGGCTCCGGCAGCCCGGTCGCGCCGGGGAAGAACTGACGGTCCGCGTCCACCAGGGAGACGAGCGCGACGGGTACGTCCAGCAGATCCCCGACCAGCCGCGCGAACCTGTCGAACGCCTCGTCCGGTACGGCGTCGAGCCGGGTCTCGTCGAGTGAGCGCAACCGGTCGGGGTCGGCGAGCGCCGGAATCGGCACGGACACCCGTCCCCGGCCGTCCTCGCTCATCGCCACCGCCCTCAGCAAGCGGAACACCCGACCGGCATCCCGTCCTCGGTTATACCCCGCCGGACCGCCACTCCATTCCCGGCGCGGTGTTCGTCACGGGTCACGCCGCACCGCCCGGCCGGGGCCGATATCGTCGGCGGTCGTGAAGGTATGGCTCCCGCACCCCGAAGGCCGCCGGCTGCTCGGCGAACTGCCACCCGGCGTCACCGTGGAGGTGCTGGACGACCCGCACCGGCTCCCGTCGTCGCCGTCCGGGGTGCGGTTCTGGGTGCCGCCGTTCCTGTCCGGCCCGGACGCCGGCGCGCTCCTCGCCGAGCTGCCCGACGTCGAGGTCGTCCAACTGCTCTCCGCCGGAGCGGACGCCTGGGCGGGACGGATGCCCGACGGCGTGACCCTCTGCGACGCCCGGGGCGTGCACGACTCGCCCACCGCCGAGTGGGTCGTCGCCGCGATCCTCGCCTCGCTGCGCGGGTTCGCGCCGCTGGCTCGGGCGCAGGCCCGGCGCGAGTGGGCGTACGACGAGGTGGCGCCCACCGACGAGCTGGCCGGCAAGCGGGTGCTGATCGTCGGCGCCGGCTCGATCGGCACCGCGGTCCGCGACCGGCTCGCCCCGTTCGAGGTGACGTTCACGCTCGTGGCCCGTACGCCGCGCCCCGACCAGGGCGTGCACGGGGTCGACGAGCTGCCCGCGCTGCTGCCGGAGGCGGACGTGGTGGTGCTCCTGGTGCCGCTGACCGAGCAGACCCGGGGCATGGTCGACGAGCGTTTCCTGGCCGCGATGCCGGACGGCGCACTGCTCGTCAACGCCGCCCGAGGGCCGGTGGCGCGTACGTCGGCGCTGGTCGCCGAGCTGACCTCGAGCCGCCTGCGCGCGGCGATGGACGTCACCGACCCGGAACCGCTGCCCGCCGACCATCCCCTGTGGGAGCTGCCGAACGTGCTGCTCACCCCGCACGTCGCCGGCTCGGTACGCGGGCTGCTGCCCCGCGCGTACCGCCTGGTGGGTGAGCAGTTGCGCCGCTACGTGGCAGGGGAGGAGCTGACGAACCGGGTGGTCGACGGCTACTGATCGCCGGTCTGCCGGTCGGCGTCCGGCAGCTCCTGCCCGGTGACGGCGATCAGCCGGGGCAGTTCGGTGGCGCGTACCGCCGGCAGCATCACCACCTCGCCGTCGTCGAGCCGGGCCATCGCCCGGCCGCGGGAATCACCGGCGAGTTCGGCGACCCGGTTCCACGGCACCCGGCGCTGCCCGACGAGCGCCCGCAGCCGCAGCTCCCGCGCGTCGGCGTCGGTGCCGGCCCGCCACGCCCAGACCGCGACGGCGAGCGGTACGAGCAGCACCCACAGCAGCCACCAGCGGGCGGAGGCCAGGGGCAGCGCGCCGATGAAGGCGACGATCGCGGCGACCAGGATGGCCTGGTTGTGACGGAAACGGACGGTATCGGCGCGGCTCACCTCCCGATGATCCCACCCGACCAGCCCACGCCACCCCGCGGGCATCCCCACCCGCCGCAGATCGTGGTACGGCCCCGCCCTTCCGGGGGCGGTTCGGTACCACGATCTCCCCGTGCTGGAGATCGTGGAAGCGTGGGGGCCCTCTGGGGGCCGTTTCCTTCAAAGATTTCGTGTCGGGGGGCCGTCTATTGATGTGACGGACGTCACTGGTGCGGTGACGTCACCGGGCGCTTCCGGGATCGTTTCTAGGCGTGGCCGCAGCGGTCCCCGCCGATGCGTGCCCCTACCGCCCCGACCCCCGACCCCCGACCCCCGCACGTCGTACCGCAACCGCACCGCCCCCGTGCCCCCTCACGAAGGCGACCGCCGTGCCCGTCCCCCCTCCCGCCGTTCCCCGTCGGCGATCAGTCCTGCCCGATGTCGCCGTGTCGCTCACCGGCACGGCCTTCCTCCTCGCCGGCGTCGCCGGCGCCCTGCCCGGCCCCGCAGCCGCCGCGCTCGCCGTCGCCGGAGGCTTCGCCCTCGCCTGCGTCCGGCTCGCCTGGCTGGCCGGAGCCGCCGCACCGACCGACCGTCCCGCAGCCAACGGGCGGCGGGCGCGCCGGGCCGCGCTGTCCCGCCGGGTCGCCGCCATCCTCGACAGCGCCGTCCTGGTCGCCGGGCTCACCGTCGCGGTGCTGCCGCTGAGCGACGCCGCGCACCGGCTGCCGATCGCGCTGACCGGGTTGTGCCTCACCGGGGTGCTGCACGTGACGGCCCTGCTGCGCCTGCCCGGCCGGTCGCGGCTGTCCGGCCCGGAGCTGGTGCGCCGTACCGTCGACGTGCTCGCGCTCGGCGTCAGCCTGGTCTTCGCGGGCTGGATGCTGCTGCCGGGCGGCCCGGTCCCGGCCGTCGCCGGAATGGTGGCGGCGGGCGGCGCCGTGGTGCTCGCCGTGCTTGCGGTGGCCGCCGTCGCCGAACGCCGCCGCCGGCCCGGTGCCGCGCGCTGCCACGCCGGGGCCGCACTGACACTCGGCGGGCTGACGCTCCTCGTGGTGCTGCTGGCCTGCGGTGCGCCGGACCGGGCGCTGCCGCTCGTCGCGGCGCCGTTGGTGGCGGGGGCGCTGCTCACCGCCGCCGGCGCCCGGCGTACCTCCGGGGGTGAGCGACCGGGCCGGGACGTGGCGCCCGCCGCGTGGCCGCGCCTCACCGCGCCGGCCGGGATCGCCGCGCTGGCCGCCGGGATCCACCTGGGTGCGGCGGGGGAGTTCAGCACCGCCGCGATGGCCCTGGGCCTGGCCGTCATACCGCCGATCATGGTGGGTGAGCTGCTCGCCGCCGCCGACCAGCGTCGCCGGGTGCAACGGCTCGCGGCCCGCGAGGCGTGGCTGCGGCGCCGGCTCGGACCGGACGCCCGGGCGGCCGAGCCCGTGCCGCTGACGCGCGCCGAACTGGTCCGGGCGATGGCGGAACGCAGTGGCGGCGCGCTGCTCGTCGTCGACCTGCACGGTACGGGTGGCGCGGTGCCGGAGGGACCGGTGCTCGCCGAGGCCGCACGCCGGTTGCGAGCGGGCGCCGAGACGCAGGATCTGGTCGCCCGGCTCGGCGACACCGAGTACGCGGTCCTCACCGACCGCGGGCCGGTGCTCGCGTACGCGCTGGGTCTGCGGCTGCTGGCGGCGCTGGCCGAGCCGTACCCCCGGCCCGGAGGTCTCGCCCGGTTGAGGGTGAGCGTCGGGCTGGCCGAGACCAGCGGCGGCGATCCGGAGGACGTGCTGCGGCAGGCGGACCTGGCCCGCCGCCGGGCGGTGCAGCTCGGCCGGGACCGGGTCGAGTGGTACGACGCCTATCTGGAGGAGCAGCTGGTCCGCCGCCTGGATCTGGAGCGGGAGCTGCCCGGCGCGGTGGCGCGCGGTGAGCTGGACCTGGTCTACCAGCCGGTGGTGGCGCTCGCCGACCGGATGCCCGTCGGTACCGAGGCGTTGCTGCGCTGGCGCAGCCCGGCGCTGGGCACCGTGCTGCCGGCCGAGTTGCTGCCGGTGGCGGCCGATCTCGACCTGACCGGCGAGATCGGGCGGTGGGTGCTGGACCGGGCCTGCCGGCAGCTCGCCGCGTGGTCGGAGGGCGGTCGTGAGCTGTGGATGGCGGTGAACGTGACGCCGCGTGAGCTGGCCGCGCCGGACTTCGTGGCGCGTACCGCGACAGCGCTGGCCGCGTACGACGTGGTGCCGGAACGGCTGGTGGTGGAGGTGGCCGAGCCGGCGGTGGGCGCGGAGCTGTCCACAGTGGTGGCCCGGCTGGCCGGTCTGCGGTCGATCGGCGTGCGGATCGCGCTGGACGACTTCCGGGCCGAGCACGCCTCGCTCGCGCAGCTCCGCCGGCTGCCGATCGACCTGCTCAAGGTGGGCCCGCACCTGGTCGGCCCGGGCGGGGACGGGCAGCGTCCGCTGATCGACGTGGTGGCGAACCTGGCCGACCGGCTCGGCGTGGAGCTGGTGGTCGAGGAACTGGAGTCGGAGGTCCAGGTGGCGGGCGCGCGCCGGGCCGGCTGCCGGTACGGCCAGGGCTTCGCGCTGGCCCGCCCGGCGACCGCCGAGCGGGTCGAGGCGTGGTTCGAGGAGTACCCGTCCACCGCCCGCTGAGCTGAACCGGTTCAGCGAGCCGTCGTACGAGGTGGGGCGGTGCTGCCGCGCGGCGTCAGGTGCGCGGTCTCGTCCTGCACGACGGCGGCCGGCTCACCCGCGATCACGGCCAGGAGCTGCCGTGCGGCGTGCGCGCCGTACGCCGGGATGTCCCGGCCCAGCGCGGTGAGCGGCGGGTGCACCAGCCGGCACAGCGGTGAGTCGTCCCAGGCTACGATGGACAGGTCGCCCGGCACGGTGAGGCCCATCTCCTGGGCCACCGAGAGCCCGGCGATCGCCATCACGTCGTTGTCGTAGATCACCGCGGTCGGCCGCCCGGCGGAGCTGAGCAGCCGCCGGGTGGCTCGCGCGCCCTCCTCGCCGGTGTAGTCGGACCAGACGGTGGTCGCCTCGTCCAGACCGAGCCGCCGGCACACGCCGGTGAACGCCTCGGTGCGGATCTCGGTGTGCAGCAGCGACTGCAGCCCGCCGACCCGGGCGATGCGCCGGTGGCCGAGCGCGACCAGGTACTCCACCGTCTCGACGAGGGCCGCCGCGTCGTCGGCCCAGACGCTCGCCAGGCCGCCGGTGTGCCCGGGGCCGCCGATCACCACCGCCGGCAGTTGCAGTTCCTCAAGCGCCGGCACGCGCCGGTCGTCGGTACGCAGGTCGCAGACGAGGACGCCGTCGACCCGGCGTTCGGCCCACCACCGCCGGTAGACGGCGATCTCGGCCTCCTGGTCGCTGACCACCTGGAGCGTGAGCGCGTACGAGCGGGCGGACAGTTCGGCCTCGACGCCGCTGATCAGCTCCATGAAGAACGGCTCGATGCCGAGTATCCGGGCGGGGCGGCACAGCGCCAGCCCGACCGCCTTGGCGGTGGCGCCGGACAACGCGCGGGCGGCGCTGCTCGGACGGAACCCGATCTCGGCGGCGATGGCGAGGATCCGCTGCCGGGTCGCCTCGGAGACACCGGGCTGGCCGTTCAGGGCGTACGACACCGCGCCCTTGGAGACCCCGGCGCGCCGGGCGACGTCGGCGATGGTCGGCCGCTTCACCGAAGCGTTCCTCCACTGTGTCCGGCCCTCGCGGGCGCTTCCGGTCGCCGGATCACCGGCGTCTGGTGACGCTACTGCACGCGCTGCCGGGTCCGGGTGCCACCGGCGGTGCCGGTGGACGGCGTCCAGCGGCGGTCGCTTGTGCGGTTCAGCTTAGAGCGCGGACCCGCCGGGACCGCCCGCAGCGTGGTCGTGAGCGGCGGCGAGGTTACCGGACCGGCGCATCGGTAACCGACCGTTGACAGTGATGAATGAGGACCGTACGGTGGCGTCACTTATCCGGTTCAGTCAACGTCTCTCGATATTCGGGAGCGTTCCCATTCGGCGCGGAGGATGAGATGAGACGGTCCTGGACGCACCTGGCGCGGGTGGCCGCCGTCGGTGCCGTCAGCCTGGTCATGATCGCCGCCTGCAGCGGCAGGAGCACCACCGGCGGCTCGGACTCGGCCGGTGGTCAGGTCACGCTGAAAATCAACTTCTGGGGCGACTTCGGGCTCCAGGATCTGAAGGCCAAGTACGAGGCCGAGCACCCGAACGTCAAGATCCAGCTCAACTCGGGCGAGTACAACGCCCAGCACGAGGACCTGCAGAAGAAGCTCGTCGCCGGCAACGGGGCGCCGGACATCGCGGCGATCGACGAGGGCTTCATGGTCCAGTTCCGCAGCCAGTCCGACAAGTTCGTCAACCTGCTCGACAAGGGCGCCGGCTCGTACGAGAGCAAGTACCTGCCCTGGAAGTGGAAGCAGTCGCTGTCGGCGGACGGCAAGACGCAGATCGGCCTCGGCACCGACGTCGGCGGCCTGGCCATGTGCTACCGCACCGACCTGTTCAAGGCCGCCGGCCTGCCCACCGAACGCGACCAGGTATCAGCCCTCTGGCCCACCTGGGACAGGTTCATCGAGGTCGGCCAGCAGTACACCGCCAAGACCAAGAAGAAGTTCATCGACGCCGGCACCAACCTGTTCAACCCGATCCTCGGCCAGCAGCCGGTCGGGTTCTACGACGAGCAGGACCAGCTCCGGATGGAGCAGGGCCCGAAGGTCGCGTTCGACTACACGGTCAAGGCTGTGGGCGCCGGGCTGTCGGCCAACCTGGTCAGCTTCCAGGCCGACTGGGACAAGGGCTTCACCAGCGGCGCGTTCGCGGTGCTCGCCTGCCCGGCGTGGATGCTCGGCCACATCAAGGACACCGCGCCGGGCACCGAGGGCAAGTGGGACATCGCCGCGGTACCGGGCGGCGGCGGCAACTGGGGTGGCTCCTTCCTGACGCTGCCCAAGGAGGGCAAGAACGTCGACGAGGCGTACAAGCTGCTGACCTGGCTGGTCGCGCCGGAGCAGCAGATCGAGATCTTCAAGAAGGTCGGCAACCTGCCGTCGCAGCCGGCGCTCTACAGCGACCCGGCCATCGCCGACTTCAAGAACCCGTTCTTCAACGACGCCCCGGTCGGCCAGATCTTCCCGAAGATGGCGCAGGGCCTCACCCCGCAGTACCTGGGCCGCAAGAACGGCCCGACCCGGGTGGCGGTGGAGAACGTGATCCGGCGGGTGGAGAACAAGTCACTCAAGTCCGACGCCGCCTGGAACGAGGCGGTCAAGGAGGCCGAGAAGGCCGCGAAGTCCTGACGTGTCACAGGTGACGGGGCGGCCCGGTCCGCCCCGTCACCGTCCGATCTCCCGGCCCTGGAGTGAACAGATGTCCAGCACCCGTGCCGCGCCCGCGCCGCCCGGCCGCCCACCCGCGCGCAAGCCCGGCCGTACCGGCGCCGGCGACCGGCGGATGAGCTGGCGCGACCGGCTGTACCGCTTCGACATGCGCTACATGCCGTACCTGATGATCGCGCCGTTCTTCCTGCTCTTCCTCGTGTTCGGGCTGTTCCCGCTGCTGTTCAACGCGGTCGTGTCGCTGCGCAACTACCGGCTGGACGACCCGACGCTGCCGTACTGGGCGGGCGTGGAGAACTTCAACCGCCTCTTCGCCGACGAGGACTTCTGGAACGCCCTCTACAACACGTTCGGCATCTTCCTGCTCTCCACAGTGCCGCAACTGCTGCTCGCGCTGCTCGTCGCGTCGCTGCTCAACCGCAGGCTGCGGGCGCAGACGTGGTGGCGGGTGGGCGTGCTGCTGCCGTACGTGACACCGATCGTGGCCTCGACGATGGTGTTCAGCGTCTTCTTCTCCCGCGACTTCGGCATGGCGAACTGGGCGCTCGGCCTGCTCGGCATCGGCGGCCCGGACGACCCGATCGATTGGCGGGCGGACAAGCTGCACGCCTGGATCGCCATCGCCACCATGGTCAACTGGAAGTGGATCGGCTACAACGCGCTGCTCTACCTGGCCGCCATGCAGTCCATCCCGCGCGACGTCTACGAGGCCGCCGCGATCGACGGCGCCGGGCCGTGGAAGCAGCTCTGGCGGATCACCGTGCCGATGATCCAGCCGGTGGTGCTGTTCACCGTCATCCTGTCCACCATCGGCGGGTTGCAACTGTTCACCGAGCCGATGCTGTTCGACCCGAACGCGCAGGCCGCGACCGGCGGGCCGGACGGCGAGTGGCAGACCATCGCCCAGCTCATCTACAAGGTCGGCTGGAAGGACCTCAACCTCGGGTACGCCGCCGCGATGTCCTGGGCGCTGTTCCTGATCATTCTGGTCGTCGCCGGTCTCAACTACCTGCTGACCAACCGACTCTCCGGAGGCCGCCGGTGACGACGCGACGCGTGGTGGCCCGGGCGCCACAGGACACCCCGGCCGGGCTCTGGACCTACCTGCTGCTCGCGGTGAGCATGCTGTTCGCCGCGTTCCCGCTCTACTGGATGTTCGTCATCGCCACCAGCGACGACGAGGCGCTGGCGAAGCTGCCACCCGCGGTGATCCCCGGTGACCGCTTCCTCACCAACGTCGACGAGGTCTTCTCCCTCCAGGACGTCTACTTCGCCGCGTCGCTGGTCAACAGCGTCATCGTCTCCACCGTCGTGACCGCCTCGGTGCTGTTCTTCTGCTCGCTGGCCGGCTTCGCCTTCGCCAAGCTGCGCTTCAAAGGCAGCCGCGCGCTGATGCTGTTCGTGGTGCTCACCCTGACCGTGCCCAACCAGCTCGGCATCGTCGCGCTCTACATCGTGATGGGCAAGCTCGGCTGGAACGGCACGCTGCTCGCCGTCATCGCGCCCGGCCTGGTCACCGCGTTCGGCGTGTTCTACATGCGGCAGTTCATCGTGAACACCGTCCCGGACGAGCTGATCGAGTCGGCCCGGGTCGACGGCGCCACGACCATGCGGGTGTACGCGACGATCGTGCTGCCCGCGATCCGCCCGGCGCTGGCCGTGCTCGGCCTGCTGACGTTCGTGGCCACCTGGAACGACTTCCAGTGGCCGCTGATCACGCTCAGCGGCACCGACTACCCGACGTCGATGGTGGCGGTCTCCGACCTCGCCAGCGGCAACTACGTGATCTACCGGCGGGTGCTCGCTGGTGCGTTCATCGCCACCGTCCCCCTGCTGGTCATGCTGTTCATCGGTGGACGTCAGATCGTCCGCGGAATCATGGAAGGCGCGGTGAAGTCGTGAGCCGTCGAACGCTGCTGCACGAGGGATGGACGCTGCGGGCCGAGCCCGGTCCGGCGGTGCCGCCGGAGATCGCCGGAACGGTGGTGCCGGCGACGGTCCCCGGTTGCGTGCACACCGACCTGCTCGCGGCCGGCCGCATCCCCGACCCGTACCGAGACGACAACGAGAACCGCCTCCCCTGGATCGGCCGCACCGACTGGGTCTACGAGACCACGTTCACCTGGCGCCCCGGTGACGAGGACCGGGCCGACCTGGTCTGCGCCGGCCTCGACACGGTCGCCACCGTGACGCTCAACGGCGTCGAGGTCGGCCGCACCGAGAACCAGCACCGCTCGTACCGCTTCGACGTCCGCGCGCTGCTGCGCCCGGACGGCAACACCCTCGCCGTACGCTTCGACTCCCCGTACCGGTACGCCGAGACGCACCGGGACCGGCTCGGTGACCGGCCCAACGCGTACCCGGAGCCGTTCCACTTCATCCGCAAGACCGCCTGCAACTTCGGCTGGGACTGGGGGCCCACGCTCGTCACCGCCGGCATCTGGCGCGACATCGGCCTGCACGCCTGGTCCACCGCCCGGCTCGCGTCGGTCCGGCCCCTGGTCACCGTGGCCGACGGCGTCGGCCGGGTCGAGCTGCACGCCGAGGTCGAGCGGGCCGGCGACGAGCCGCTGACCGTCCGTGCCGCCGTCGCCGGGGTCACCGCCGAGGTCGCCGTACCGGCGGGGGAGCGGACCGCCGTCGTGACGCTCACCGTCGCGGACCCCGAGCTGTGGTGGCCCATCGGGTACGGCGACCAGCCGCGCTACGACCTCGACGTGAGCCTGCACGGCGCCGACGGCCGGGAGCTGGACGCCGCGGCCCGGCGGATCGGCTTCCGCTCGGTCCGGCTGGACACCACACCCGACGCGCACGGCACCCCGTTCACGCTGCACGTCAACGACGTGCCGGTGTTCGTCAAGGGCGTCAACTGGATCCCCGACGACGCGTTCCCGAACCGGGTCACCCGGGAGCGCCTCGCCGAGCGGTTCGGCCAGGCGGCCGGCGCGAACGTCAACCTGCTGCGCGTCTGGGGTGGCGGCCGGTACGAGTCGGACGACTTCTACGACCTCGCCGACGAGATGGGCCTGCTGGTGCAGCAGGACTTCCTGTTCGCCTGCGCCGCGTACCCGGAGGAGGAGCCGTTCCGCACCGAGGTCGAGGCGGAGGCGCGCGAGCAGGTGACCCGCCTGGCCGGGCACCCGTCGCTGGTGCTCTGGACCGGCAACAACGAGAACATCTGGGGCTGGCACGACTGGGACTGGCAGGAGCCCCTGGCCGGGCGTACCTGGGGACGCGGCTACTACCTGGACCTGCTGCCCACCGTCGTCGGCGAGCTGGACCCGACCGTCCCGTACTGGCCGGGGAGCCCCTGGTCCGGCAGCGAGGACGTCCACCCCAACGACCCGGCGCACGGCACCACGCACATCTGGGACGTGTGGAACACCGACGACTACATCCGTTACCGGGAGTACGTGCCGCGCTTCGTGGCCGAGTTCGGCTACCAGGCGCCGCCCGCGTACGCGACGCTGCGCCGGGCCCTCGCCGACGACCCGCTCGCGCACGACTCACCGGGCATGGCGCACCACCAGAAGGCGGCCGACGGGGACGGCAAGCTCCGGCGCGGGCTCGACGCCCACCTGCCGCCGCCGGCCGACTTCGACGACTGGCACTACCTCACCCAGCTCAACCAGGCCCGCGCCATCCAGCTCGGCGTCGAGCACTTCCGGTCGCACCGGCCGGTCTGCGCCGGCACCGTCGTGTGGCAGCTGAACGACTGCTGGCCGGTCACGTCCTGGTCGGCGATCGACGGTGACGGCCGCCGCAAACCCCTCTGGTACGCGCTGCGCCGCGCCTACGCCGACCGGCTGCTGACGGTGCAGCCGCGCGACGGTGGGCTGGCGCTGGTGGCGGTGAACGAGACCGCCCGGGCGTGGAGCGGGCCGGCCACCGTCACCCGGCTGGCCCTCACCGGGGAGCCGAGGGCGAAGACCTCGGTCGACCTCGACGTCCCGGCGTACTCCTCGGTCGTGGTGGAACTCCCGGCGGAGCTGGCGCGGCCGGACGACGGCCGCGCGGAACTGCTCGTCGCGGAGGCCGGGGACGCGGCGGAGCGCGCGCTGTGGTTCTTCGCCGAGGACCGCGACGTGCGGTGGCTGGCGGCGCAGTGGGACGCGGCCGTCGAGCCGGTCGACGGCGGCCGTCGGGTCCGGGTGACCGCCCGGACGGTGCTGCGCGACCTGACGCTGTTCCCGGACCGCCTCGATCCGGCCGCGCAGGTGGACCGGGCCCTGGTGACGCTGCTGCCGGGCGAGAGCGTTGTCTTCACGGTGAGCACCACGTGCCCGCTGGATGCCGAGGCGCTCACCTCCCGGCCGGTGCTGCGCTGCGTCAACGACCTGGCCTGAGCGGGCCGCCCTCCATCTCCATCGATGTGAAGATTTCTGCAAGTGCTAAAGTCTTCAGGGTCGTCGTCGGAGGGGTGCGTCGTGTCGGTGCCGCTGTACCAGGCCAAGGCGGAGCTGTTCCGCACCCTCGGGCACCCCGTCCGCATCCGGGTGCTCGAACTGCTCCAGGACGGGCCCAAGCCGGTCCGCGACCTGCTCGCCGCCATCGACGTGGAGGCGTCGAACCTCTCCCAGCAGCTCGCCGTGCTGCGCCGCGCCGGCATGGTCACCTCGTACCGGGACGGCCCGCTGGTCATGTACGCGCTCAGCACCCCCGACGTGGCCGACCTGCTCGCCGCCGGACGACGCATCCTCGGCGCCGTCCTCACCGACCGGGACGCCCTGCTCGACGAGCTGCGGGCCTCCGGGACGGACCGGTGAGCGCGGCGGCCCTTCGCGCCGGTGACGCCGTCCGGCAGGCGGGCCGGCTGTTCCGCGGGCTGCTGCCCGGCCGGGCCGACTGGGCGGCAGCGCGCCGCTCACCCCGGCGCGACCTGCTCGCCGGGCTCACCGTCGCCGTAGTGGCGCTGCCCCTGGCGCTCGCCTTCGGCGTCACCTCCGGGCTCGGCGCGCAGGCCGGCCTGGTCACCGCCATCGTCGCCGGAGCCGTCGCGGCGATCTTCGGCGGCTCCAACCTCCAGGTCTCCGGCCCCACCGGGGCCATGACTGTCGTGCTGGTGCCCGTGGTGCAGCAGTTCGGCGCCGGTGGCGTGCTGATGGTCGGCGCGCTGGCCGGGCTGATCCTGATCGCGCTCGCAGTGGCCCGCCTCGGCCGGTACGTCCGCTACCTGCCGTCCCCGGTGATCGAGGGGTTCACCGCCGGCATCGCCGTGGTCATCGCGCTGCAACAGGTGCCGGCCGCGCTCGGCGTCACCGGCGCGCACGGCGAGAAGGTGTGGGCGGTGGCAGCCGACGCGGTAGCCCGGTTCGCCGCGCAGCCCCGTCCCGCCGCGATCGCTGTGGCGCTCGGCGTGGCGGCGCTGATGCTGCTCGGCGGCCGGTGGCGGCCCGCCGTGCCGTTCTCCCTGGTCGGCGTGGCCGCCGCGACGCTGCTCGCCGAGCTGGCCCCGATCGACCTGGCCCGGATCGGCGAGCTGCCGCAGGGTCTGCCCGCGCCGTCGCTGGACTTCGTGGACCTCGGCGCGCTGGGCGTCCTGCTGCCCAGCGCCCTCGCCGTGGCCGCGCTCGCCGCCCTGGAGAGCCTGCTCTCCGCCACGGTGGCCGACGGCATGACGGTCGGCGAGCGGCACGACCCGGACCGGGAACTGTTCGGCCAGGGCCTGGCAAACCTCGCCTCCCCGGTCTTCGGCGGCATCCCGGCGACCGCCGCCATCGCCCGTACCGCTGTCAACGTCCGCGCCGGGGCGTCCTCGAAGCTCGCCGCGCTCACCCACGCGGTGGCCCTCGCCGCGATCGTGCTCGCCGCCGCCCCGCTCGTCGGCCGCATCCCGCTGGCCGCCCTGGCCGGGGTGCTGCTCGCCACCACGGTACGGATGGTGGAGGCGGCCTCCCTGCTCGCGCTGATGCGGGCCACCCGGGCCGACGCGGTGGTGCTGGTGCTGACGTTCGCCGTCACTGTCATCTGGGACCTGGTGACAGCGGTGGTCGTCGGGCTCGCCGTCGCTGTGGTCCTGGCGCTGCGCGCGGTGGCCCGCAGCGCCAAGCTGGAACAGGTGCCGCTGGACACCGGCGAGCACAGCGACGAGGAGCACGCGCTGCTCGCCGAGCACATCGTCGCGTACCGGCTGGACGGGCCGCTCTTCTTCGCCGCCGCGCACACCTTCCTGCTGGAGCTGGCCGAGGTGGCCGACGTGCGGGTGGTGATCCTGCGGATGTCCCGCGTCTCCACCATCGACGCGACGGGCGCCCAGGTGCTCGGCGACGCCATCGCCCGGCTGCGCGGCCGGGGGATCACGGTGCTGCTCTCCGGCATCACCCCGGGCCACGACCAGGTGCTCAGCACGCTCGGCGTCGCCGACGAGCTGCGCCGCGAGGGCCTGGTGTTCGCCGACACCCCGGCCGCCATCGCGTACGCCCGGGGTGTCGCCCTCGCCGCGAGCCCGGCCTAGGCTCTCGTCACCTCGGCGTCCACCTCCTCCTGCTTCCGCACGCCGAAGACGATCAGGTAGCCGAGGATCCAGACCTCGCCCACGGTGGCGGGCACCACCAGCAGGTCGCCGGCGATGCCGGCGCCGGGCGCGAGGTACGCGACGAACGTCATGAGCACGTAGCCGACACCACCGGCGACGAGGAGCCGGCCCAGCGGCCGGGGCAGCCAGCCCGACCGGAGCACGCACCAGCCCATCGGCACCAGCCAGAGGCCGAAGAAGAGGCCGCCCACCTCCCACAGGTTCCCGCTGACCAGGTAGAGCAACTGGACGGTGTCGGCGTCGCCCGGTCCGCCGGTCGCGACCCGCAGAGCTGTAGCGAGGACGGCGGCGCTGCCGAGGATCGCCACGCCGTTCACCAGCCCGAAGGCGGCGATGCTGCCCGCGGCGGTGCCGTCGACAGTGCGGAACAGGCGGTAGAACCAGACGGCGGTGAGCGCCTGGGTGAGGACGACCAGGAGTTCGAGGGCGATGCCGAGGCGGGCCAGCGACTCGTGGGCCACCAGGTTGGCGAGCGTCGTGCCCGCGTCGTCGGCGTCGAAGAGCATGGGGCGGACGGTGAGGAACCCCAGGGCGCCGGTGACGGCGAGCCCGAGGTAGAACAGCCCGGTCACCCGGGCGGTACGGATCAACTGGTGCATGGCGACTCCTTCGGGGGTGGTCGACGCCGTGGGGCTTGCCTTACGTCGTAAGGCCAACCATACGTTGTAAGGTCAAGGGGAGATGGGGAGCCGCATGGGAGCGAGGAGACCTCGGGAGCCGCTCAGCCGTGAGCGGGCCCTGGCCAGCGCGATCGCCCTGGTCGACGCGGAGGGGATGGCGGCGCTCACGATGCGCCGGCTCGCCGCCGAACTCGGCGTCGAGGCGATGTCGCTCTACCACCACCTACCCGGCAAGGCCGGACTGCTCGACGGCCTCGTGGACGCCGTCGCCGCCGAGATCACCGCAGCCGCCGAGCGGGCCGAGGCCGATGCGCCCGGCGGTGACTGGCGGACCCGGCTGCGGCTGCGCTTCCTCGCCGCGCGCGCGGTCATGCTGCGGCACCCGTGGGCCCCGGCGCTGCTCAGCTCCCGGCCGACCGTCCCCGCCGGGGTGTACGCCTACTACGACGGCATCCTCGCCACGCTCGTCGAGGGCGGCTTCTCGTACCGGATCGCCCACCGGGCGTTGCACGCCTTCGGGAGTTTGGCGCTCGGCTTCGCGCAGGAGGTGTTCCGGCCGGACGCGGGCGGGGAGGTCGCCGCGGCGGCAGCGGAGGCCGAGATGGTGGCGCTGGCCGAGCGGCTGCCGCACCTGGCCGCCATGGTGGCCGCCGAGACGCACGACGCGGCGGATCCGACGCTCGGATGGTGCGACAGCCAGACCGAGTTCGAGTTCACCCTCGACCTGCTCTTCGACGGCCTGGAACGACACCTGCCGGGTTCCGTTCCGCCGGTGGTGGGGGAGCGGGACATCCAGCCCTGACCGACGGGCGGGTTCGGGCGGCGTCCGGCGGGTACCTGGACGGCATGACTGATCCGGTTGAGCTGTCCGAACTGCACGCCGGAGGCGCCGACCCCGACGACGTCACCCCGGAGGATCCGCACGCGGACCTGGACGGAACCGACGAGAACTCACCGGCGGAGTTCGGCCTGCCGATAGACGGCACCGCTCCGGCCGAGGAGGACCCCACCCAGCGGTGAGGGGAACGCCATGGGTGTCAAACGGGTCCGGAGACACCCATGGCGCTCCACCCGATTGCGGCGGGGGCCGCGGGGCGCTAGTTGGGCAGGGCGGCGAGACCGGCCAGCAGTTCCCACCGCTCGGCCTCGGTGAGGACCGCGTACGCCGGCTCGTCGCGGCGGTCGGTGTCCGCCTCGACCGCCGCGCGTTCCGGCCCGTCCGGCAGCGCGCGGATCTCGTCGGCGGTCAGCCCGGCGGCCCGCCACGCGGCGCGGTGCGCGTCGGCGCGGTGGTGCCGCAGCGAGCCCAGCCGGGTGACGAGCAGCAGCGACGGAGAGGCGCCGTCCGGCTCGTACGGCGGGGACATCGCCCGGAACACCGGCCCGCCGGTGGCCTGCGCGTGCGTCAGCACCCGGCCGACCAGGTCGGCGAGGCGCGGCACGATGCTCAGGCCGGGCAGCACGCCGGGCAGCGCCGAGGACCACAGCTCCTCGGCAGCCTCACCGGTGGCCCGCTGGGCGAACAGCGTCAGCTCGCGGCCCAGGTCGGTGAGGTGCCAGGCGCCGTCGGTGTCCCGGACGACGACGCCCTGCTCCAGCTCCTCGTCCATGCTGCCGGACGTGTAGATCAGGCCGTCGGCCAGCGCCTCGGCGGGCATCGGCCGGGCCAGCACACCGGAGAAGAAGCTGTTCTCCGCGCCGAGGGTGCAGCCCCGCTCGGCGTAGAACGCCTCCATCCGGGCGCGTGCTCCCCAGCGGGCGCCCACGTACACCCGGTCGATCGCGGGCCGGACCAGTCGCGCGTAACTCACCGTCGTCTCCACGCCGCCGGAGGTTACCGGCGCGCGGGCGTTAAGAAGGGCCCCCTCCTCTACCGGAGGCGTTAATAGGGGGCCCTTCCTTACGTCAGTCGGGGACGCGGCGGTAGGCGCCGTCGCTGGCCGAGGTCGCCATCGACGCGTACGCGCGCAGCGCCGCCGACACCGGGCGCTGCCGGTCGAGCGGGGTGTACGGACGGTCCCGCTTCTCCTCGGCCACCCGGCGCGCCTCCAGCTCGTCGGCGGGCACGTTCAGCTCGATCGACCGGCCCGGGATGTCGATGACGATCTCGTCGCCGTCGCGGACCAGCGCGATCAGCCCACCGGAGGCCGCCTCCGGGGAGACGTGCCCGATGGACAGGCCGGAGGTGCCACCGGAGAACCGGCCGTCGGTCAGCAGCGCGCAGGAGCGGCCCAGGCCGCGGCCCTTGAGGAACGAGGTGGGGTAGAGCATCTCCTGCATGCCGGGGCCGCCCTTCGGGCCCTCGTACCGGATCACCACCACGTCCCCGGCGACGATCTCCTTGGCGAGGATCGCGGTCACCGCGTCGTCCTGCGACTCGTAGACCTTGGCCGGGCCCCGGAACGTCAGGCACTCCTCGGGCACACCGGCGGTCTTCACCACGCAGCCGGCCGGCGCGAGGTTGCCGTGCAGGATGGCCAGGCCGCCGTCCGCGCTGTACGCGTGCTCCCGGTCCCTGATGCAGCCGCCGGCCGCGTCGGTGTCCAGCGACGACCAGCGGTTGGTGGTGGAGAACGGCTCGGTGGTGCGCACCCCGCCGGGCGCGGCGTGGAACAGCTCGATCGCCTCCGGCCGGGCTGCGCCGCCGCGCACGTCCCAGTCGGCCAGCCACTTGTCGAGGCCGGGGGAGTGCACCGCGCGCACGTCGCGGTGCAGCAGCCCGGCGCGGTCCAGCTCACCGAGGATGGCCGGGATGCCGCCGGCCCGGTGCACGTCCTCCATGTGGTAGTTCGGGGAGTTCGGGGCGACCTTGGCCAGGCACGGCACGCGGCGGGAGATCGCGTCGATGTCGGCGACGCCGAAGTCCAGCTCCGCCTCGCGGGCGGCGGCGAGCAGGTGCAGCACCGTGTTGGTGGAGCCGCCCATGGCCACGTCGAGGGCGATCGCGTTCTCGAACGCCTCCCGGCCGGCGATCGAGCGCGGCAGCACCGAGGCGTCGTCGTTCTCGTACCACTGCTTGGCGATCTCGACGACGGTGCGCCCGGCCTCGACGAACAGCGACCGGCGCGCGGCGTGGGTGGCGAGCGTCGACCCGTTGCCTGGTAGCGCCAGGCCGATCGCCTCGGTGAGGCAGTTCATCGAGTTGGCGGTGAACATGCCGGAGCAGGAGCCGCAGGTCGGGCACGCGGAGCGCTCGATCTCGCCGAGCTGGTCGTCGGTGACCGCCTCGTTCGAGGAGGCGATCATGGCGTCGATCAGGTCGATCTTGGAGTGCACCACGCCCTCGATCGCCACCGTCTTGCCGGCCTCCATCGGGCCGCCGGAGACGAAGACGGTCGGGATGTTGAGCCGCAGCGCGGCCAGCAGCATGCCCGGGGTGATCTTGTCGCAGTTGGAGATGCAGACCAGGGCGTCCGCGCAGTGCGCGTTGACCATGTACTCCACCGCGTCGGCGATCAGCTCCCGGCTGGGCAGCGAGTAGAGCATGCCGCCGTGGCCCATGGCGATGCCGTCGTCCACGGCGATCGTGTTGAACTCCCGGCCGACGCCGCCGGCCTCGGCCACCGCGTCGGCGACCAGGCCGCCGAGGTCCTTGAGGTGGACGTGACCGGGTACGAACTGGGTGAAACTGTTCGCGATGGCGACGATCGGCTTGCCGAAGTCGTCGTCGGTCATCCCGGTGGCCCGCCAGAGGGCCCGGGCGCCGGCCATCGTCCGACCGTGGGTGGAGGTCCTCGACCGCAGCTCAGGCATGACAACCAGTCTGACACCATCCGCGCGGCGACCCCGCCGCGCGCACCCTGTGTCCCAACAGTTGCACACCCGGTGCCCCACGGGAGGCGCTCATCCGGCAGAGTTGACGCGTGCAGTCGTCCCCGGGGATGGTCACCGTCGCGGTGTTGAGCGGGATCGCCGCGGCCGGCGCCGCCGTGCTGCTCGCCGCCTCGGTGCGGCGCCGCACCGGCCCCCGCCGGCCGGCTCACCTGCTGCTCGCGGTCGCCGCCGGAGCCGCCCTGTTCAGTCTCCTGGTCGGTCTCGGCGGTCTGCTGGCCGCCGGTGACCACTGGGCGCACCGGCAGGGCCAGCGAACCGGATGGGCGGTCCTGGTCGCCGTCGGCACGACGCTCGCCGCGCTCGGTCTCGGCGCCGCCGTGCTGCGGCTGCCCGGCGCTGCCGCGTCCCGGGCGGCCACCGCCCGGCTGCTGCTCGACGGCCTGATCATGGGCAGCGCACTCTGGTTCGTCGGCTGGGTGGCGATCAGCGAGCCGACCCGGCTGCTCGGCGACGCCACCCCGGTCGCCTGCCTTCCGATCGTGCTGGCCACGGTCAGCGCGGCGCTCACCACCGGGCTCACCGTGATCGTCGTGCTGCGGGTCGCGCCGCCGCGCGGGTGGCTCACGCTGCTCGCGGCCGGCGCGACAGCGGTGACGGCCGGCGGGCTGGCCGTGTCCGCCGGGCTCTGCCAGGCCGGCCCGGGCATGGTGCTCACCGGCGCGGTGCTGACCGCCGCCGGGCTGATGGCCACCGCCGTGGCCGGGCGCCGCGCCGACCTGACGCAGCTCGACGTCGACTTCATCCGCCGCGACGGCGAGTACGCCTTCGTGCCGATGTTCGCGATGGCTGCCTCCGCGATGTACCACCTGGTGCAGGGCGGCGGGTTCGACGGGTACGCGATCGTGGCCGGCACGGTCGAGGGGTTCGCCCTGGTGACCCGGCAATACCTCGCGTTGAACGACGTCCGCGGCTACGCGATCCGGCTCGCCGAGCGCGAGGCGCACTTCCGCGAGCTGGCGCACACCGACCCGCTGACCGGGCTGGCGAACCGGCGCGGGCTGCTGCGCGCCCTGCACCGCAGTGCCGAGGCGGGCATGCCGTGCGTGCTGCTCGGGCTCGACCTCGACGGCTTCAAGAACGTCAACGACATGCGCGGACACGACGTCGGCGACGCGGTGCTGATCGAGGTGGGACGGCGGCTGCGGGGCAACCTGCGCCCGGGTGATCTGGCCGCCCGGCTCGGCGGCGACGAGTTCGCGGTGCTGATGCACGGTGCGGCCGACCCCGGCCCGGTCGCCGACCGCCTGCTCGGGGTGCTCGGCCGCCCGTACGAGCAGGGGGACGGGCCGGTCTTCCTGTCGGTGAGCATCGGGGTGGCCGCCGGGCAGCGGGAGCAGGACGTCGAGCTGCTGCTGCGCAACGCCGACCTGGCGCTGCGCTACGCCAAGCAGCGGGGCAAGAACCGGATCGAGCGCTACGACGCCACGTACGACCAGTTGCTGAGCCGGCGTACCCGGATGGAGCACGAGCTGCGCGGCGCGATCGAGCGCGACGAGCTGCGGCTGGTCTTCCAGCCGGTGGCCTCGCTGCCGTCGGTGCGGCCGGTCGGCGCGGAGGCGCTGCTGCGCTGGCGGCACCCGGAGCTGGGCAACGTCCGGCCGGACGAGTTCATCCCGCTCGCCGAGGAGTGCGGGATGATCGCCAAGCTCGGCGCGTGGGTGCTGCACCAGGCCTGCTTCCAGCTCTCCCGCTGGCTGGCCGACGGGCACGACGTCTGGGTGTCGGTGAACGTGTCGCCGCGCGAGCTGCACGCCCCGGAGTACGTGGTCCAGGTCGCCGACGCGCTGCGCGCGCACCACGTGCCGCCGCAGCGGCTGGTGCTGGAGGTGACCGAGCACGCGGTCGCCACCGACCTGGACGAGCTGATCCGGCGGCTCACCGCGCTGCGGCTGACCGGGGTGCGGATCGCGCTGGACGACTTCGGCGCCGGCTACTCCTCGCTCGGCCAGCTCCGGCGCCTGCCGATCGACATCTTGAAGATCGACCACAGTCTGGTCGCCGAGCACGAGCCGGTCCGGCCGGTCGGGCGGGACGGCCCGGCGTTCGCCCCGATGGTCGACATCGTCATGCGCCTGGGCCACCAGCTCGGGCTGGAGGTGATCGCCGAGGGCGTCACCAACCCGGCCGAGCTGGCCGCGGTGGTGGCCGCCGGGTGCCGGTTCGGCCAGGGCGCGCTGTTCGGCTGGGGCGTACCGGCCGAGCACCTGGAGGCGATGCTGGAGGCGGCCACCGCGCCGGGCAACCGGCACACCGCGATGCCGCCGTCGCCGCCGCCCGCGCCGGCGCGCGCCCCGTCGCCGCTGCTGCCCCGGCTGCGCAACAATCCGCCCGCCGCGGTGCCCGCGCAACGTCCCCCGATGGAGGGATCTTCGCAGGTGGCACCGGTCGCGGAGGGGGTGCCGGTGGCCGACGCGCCCACGTCCGTGAACCAAAATGTGGGATCAGTTGACTCATCGCGTGAGATGCGGCAGGCTTAGCCGCATGTCGTCGAACCGGTCGCCGCGAGTACTTACCTGAGCGCACTCTCCCACCGAGAGTGCGCTGGCCCCGTGCATCCTGCACGTGGGCTTTTTTGTTGCCGTCGGACCATCGCCGGGACCCCGCCGTCCCATCCTGAGAAGCGCGTCACCCACTCACTTCCGAAGGCTTGAACCGCCATGACGAGACCCACGCCAGAGACCCTCGCCCACTCCGCCCGCCGTGCCCGCTCCGGCACCGGCGCGGCCGGTGACTCCGACCCCGCCGCCCGCCCCGGCCGTACCGTCCCGGCGGCCGCCACCACCGAGACGCCCGTACGGGAGCCCGCCACCGCGCAGGTCTCGGGCGCCGGTTCGCTCGTGCGGTCGCTGGAGGCGCTCGGCGTCGATGTGGTCTTCGGCATTCCGGGCGGCGCGATCCTGCCCGCCTACGACCCGCTCTACGACTCCACGGTCCGGCACATCCTGGTCCGCCACGAGCAGGGCGCCGGGCACGCGGCCACCGGTTACGCGCAGGCCACCGGCCGGGTCGGCGTGTGCATCGCCACCTCCGGCCCGGGCGCGACGAACCTGGTGACCCCGATCGCGGACGCGTACATGGACTCGGTCCCGATGGTGGCGATCACCGGGCAGGTGGCGCGGCCGTCGATCGGCACCGACGCCTTCCAGGAGGCGGACATCCAGGGCATCACGCTGCCGATCACCAAGCACAACTTCCTGGTGCAGACCGCCGACGAGATCCCCCGCGTGCTGGCCGAGGCGTTCCACCTGGCCGCGACCGGCCGCCCCGGCCCGGTGCTCGTCGACATCCCCAAGGACGTGCTCCAGGCGCCGGCGACCTTCTCCTGGCCGCCCACGCTCGACCTGCCCGGCTACCGGCCGACGCTGCACCCGCACGGCAAGCAGATCCGCGAGGCGGCCCGGCTGATGACCGGCGCCCGTCGTCCGGTCCTCTACGTCGGCGGCGGTGTGCTCAAGGCCGGTGCCACCGAAGGGCTGCGCAAGCTGGCCGAGCAGACCGGCATCCCGGTGGTCACCACGCTGATGGCGCTGGGCGCGTTCCCCGACTCGCACCGCCAGCACCTGGGCATGCCCGGCATGCACGGCACCGTCGCCGCGGTCTACGGCCTGCAGAAGGCCGACCTGATCGTGGCGCTGGGCGCCCGCTTCGACGACCGGGTGACCGGCAGGCTCGACTCGTTCGCGCCGGACGCGACAGTCGTGCACGCCGACATCGACCCGGCCGAGATCGGCAAGAACCGGCACGCCGACGTCCCGATCGTGGGCGACGCGCGGCACGTGATCGACGAGCTGATCGCCGCCGTCACCGCCGAGCAGGCCGCCCACCCGCCGGCCGACCTGACCGACTGGTGGGCCCAGCTCGACGACCTGCGCGAGCGGTACCCGCTGGGCTTCGAGGAGCCGGCCGACGGCACGCTCTCCCCGCAGTACGTGATCAAGCGGCTGGGCGAGATCGCCGGCCCGGACGCGGTCTACGTGGCGGGCGTCGGCCAGCACCAGATGTGGGCCAGCCAGTTCATCTCGTACGAGAAGCCGCACACCTGGCTCAACTCCGGCGGCCTGGGCACGATGGGCTACGCCGTCCCGGCCGCGATGGGCGCCAAGGTCGGCAAGCCGGACACCACGGTGTGGGCGGTCGACGGCGACGGCTGCTTCCAGATGACCAACCAGGAGCTGGCGACCTGCGCGCTGGAGGGCATCCCGATCAAGGTCGCCGTGATCAACAATGGCAACCTCGGCATGGTGCGGCAGTGGCAGACCCTGTTCTACGGGGAGCGCTACTCCAACACCGAGCTGGGCACCCACAAGCACCGCATCCCGGACTTCGTCAAGCTCGCCGAGGCGCTCGGCTGCGTCGGTCTGCGCTGCGAGAACGCCGCCGACGTGGACAAGACCATCGAGGCGGCCATGGCGATCAACGACGCGCCGGTGGTCATCGACTTCGTGGTCGGCAAGGACGCGATGGTCTGGCCGATGGTCGCCGCCGGCACCAGCAACGACGAGATCATGTTCGCCAGGGGTGTGCGCCCCGCGTTCGACGAGGACGAGTTGTAGTCATGACCGAATGCACCGAGCGCAGCGAGGGCCATGAGGGCATGACGAGGAAGGCTCAGCAATGACTATGCACACGCTGTCCGTGCTGGTGGAGAACAAGCCGGGTGTCCTGGCCCGGGTCTCCGGGCTGTTCTCCCGGCGCGGGTTCAACATCGACAGCCTCGCCGTCGGCGAGACCGAGAACCCGGACGTCTCCCGCATCACCATCGTGGTCAACGCCGAGTCCTCGCCGCTGGAGCAGGTGACCAAGCAGCTCAACAAGCTGGTCAACGTCCTCAAGATCGTGGAACTGGACCCGCAGGTGTCGGTGGCGCGCGAGCTGCTGCTGGTCAAGGTCCGCGCGGACCGCGCGGCCCGCGCCCAGGTGCTGGAGACGGTCGGCCTGTTCCGCGCCCGGGTGGTCGACGTCGCGCCGGACACGCTGACCATCGAGGCCACCGGCACGCCGGACAAGCTCGACGCGCTGCTGCGCGACCTGGAGCCGTTCGGCATCAAGGAGATGGTCCAGTCCGGCACCGTGGCGATCGGGCGGGGTTCGCGGGCCATCACCGCCGGCCCGGCCCTGCGCGCCGCCTGATCCGTACCCACAAGTTTTTCGACGGGCCGACGGGCACCGCCGTACGAAAGGGAAGTCAATGAGCGTTGAGGTGTTCTACGACGACGACGCCGACCTGGGCCTGATCCAGGGCCGCAAGGTCGCCGTGATCGGGTACGGCAGCCAGGGCCACGCGCACGCGCTGTCGCTGCGCGACTCCGGCGTCGACGTGGTGATCGGCCTGCCCGCCGGGTCGAAGAGCCGGCCGAAGGCCGAGGAGCAGGGCCTGCGGGTGCTCACGCCCGCCGAGGCGGCGGCCGAGGCCGACGTGATCATGATCCTGGCGCCGGACACCGCCCAGCGGCACATCTACGCCGAGTCCATCGCGCCGAACCTGGCCGCGGGCAAGGCGCTGTTCTTCGGGCACGGCTTCAACATCCGGTACGGCCTGATCAAGCCCCCGGCCGACGTGGACGTGGCGATGGTCGCCCCGAAGGGCCCCGGTCACCTGGTCCGCCGCCAGTACGTCGACGGCAAGGGCGTGCCCTGCCTGGTCGCGGTCGAGCAGGACGCCAGCGGCAACGCGTTCGGCCTGGCCCTGGCGTACGCCAAGGCGATCGGCGGCACCCGGGCCGGCGCGATCCGGACCACGTTCACCGAGGAGACCGAGACCGACCTGTTCGGCGAGCAGGCGGTGCTGTGCGGTGGCGCGGCGGCGCTGGTGCAGACCGGTTTCGAGGTGCTCACCGAGGCCGGCTACGCGCCCGAGGTGGCCTACTTCGAGTGCCTGCACGAGCTGAAGCTGATCGTCGACCTGATGTACGAGGGCGGCATCGCCCGGATGCGCTACAGCATCTCCGACACCGCCGAGTACGGCGACCTGTCGCGTGGCCCGCGCGTCATCGACTCGCGGGTCAAGGACGAGATGCGCAAGATCCTCGGCGAGATCCAGTCCGGCGAGTTCGCCCGCGAGTGGGTGGCCGAGGACGAGGCGGGCCGGCCGAACTTCGCCAAGTGGCGGGCCGAGGGCGCGGCGCACCCGATCGAGGAGACCGGGCAGAAGCTGCGCGCCATGATGAGCTGGGTCGACCGGCCGATCACCGAGACCGCCTGAGCTTCTCCCTCGTGCGGCCCGCGACCCGACGCTCTCCCCGGCGTCGGGCCGCGGGCCGCAGTCCGCTCCGCCCCACCGCCGGTCAGGTGGCCGGCAGCCGGTCCGCCTCGGCGCGTACCCGCCCGGCCTCGTCCGGGCGGCCGACCGCGGACAGCGACGTGGCCAGGTTGCGCAGTGCGACGGCCATCTCCGCGGGCGGCAGCCCGCCGTCCACCGCACGCGCCTGCTCCACCGACTCGCGGTGGGCGTCGTACGCCTCGTCGAGCCGGCCCAGCGCGTCCAGCCGGTTGCCGAAATTGCCCAGCGCACGGGAGAGGTCGGCCCGATGGGCCGGATCCTCGTCGGCCAGATCCCGGCGGAGGGCCACGCACTCCCGCAGCGCCTCGGCCGCCCCCGCCACGTCACCGGACCGGATCAGGGCCCGATCCAGGCCGAACAGGGCCGCGCCCAGCAGCGCGCGATAGGCCGGTTGTCCGGCCACCAGTGCCCGGGCCAGCTCGACCGCCTCCTGGCCGGCCGCCGTCCCGGTCATACCGGCGATCCGCGTGCCGGGCGGCGGCGGATTCTCGTCGCCCCGCTTGAAGGCGGACAGGGCTGTCACCGCGCAAAGGCCCTGGACGAGCAGCGGGCGGAACACCTCGGGCAGGTCGTTGGCCCGCCGCCGGCACAGCGGCAGCAACTCCGCAAGGAGCGGCTCCACGTCGTCCCACGCCCCGGCAGTCATCCGCGCCCAGACGAGCGACACCAGTGACCGCGCCCGCTCGATGTCCCCGACTTCGCGCGCCACCTCGGCTGCCTCTTCGAGGCGGGCGACGCCCTCGTCCGCTCGGCCCGTCTCCAGCAGCAGAGCGCCGTGGGCCCGTAGCGCGGAGGCCAGGTGGGCTCCGCCTCCGTCGGGAATTCGGCCGACCCAGGGCCGGAGAAGGTCGACCGCCCGGACGACGGTCCGCTCGGCCGCGTCGACCTCTCCCATGGCCTGCCGGCACAGCGACTCCACCAGCAGCGCTCGGGCGGAGAGGACGTGTCCGGGCTCCGGTGTGACGGAGCGGGTCAGCTCCAGCGCCAGGTCGGCGGCGGTCAGCAGGTCCAGCGCCTCCCGGTGCCGACCGTCCGCGGCCACGCTGGACGCGAGTGGCACCGCTGTTGCGGCGTCCAGGCCCTTCCAGCGGAGCCGGTACCGCCAGGGCAACGCACGGTACGCGTCCCGGGCCTGCCGGCGGACGTCGAGCGCTTCGTCGTGCCGCTCCAGCGTCTGCGCGCACTCCGCGACGACCAGCAGGGTGTTGATCCGCCGCGCCCGGTCGTCGGCGGTGAGCGGTTCCGCGTCGGCCCAGGCGCGCAACGCCAGCCGCGCCGACGCGAGCGCCTCCCGAACCTCGCCGAGCTGGCTCCGGCGCCGGGCGAGCAGCAACCGAGCGGTGGCGAGCGCCACGAGCCCGAGCCGATCGGACGATCCCTCGACGTACCCGATCGCCTCGGTGAGCTCGGCGGTGACCACGGTCGTGGGACGGACGTCCGGCACGCCGGCACGGGCCACCAGCGCCCGGGCCAGAGTCGTCCGGTGCCGATCCGTGGGGTCGGCGACCAGCCGGCGGCAGAGCGCCACCGCCTCGTCGGCGGCGGCCGTCCGCCGGGCTGTTCCGCCCCGTAGGCCGCTCACCACCTGGGACCGGGTGATCAACGCCTCGGCCAGCTTCGGCCCCCAGTCGACCGGGTCGAGCCGAGCCATCGGCCGCAGCAGCGCGATCCGGACGACCACCGACATCGGCGCTTCCTCCCTCGTGACGACAGCTCCCGTTGTAGCGGGCTGCTGCCAGCGCGGCGTCCGGTGAACGGGGGATGACAAGCGTGCGACGGGCCTGTGTGAGGGCCCTCACCCCGCACTCCGGGACACGCCGGGCGGGCAGGCACCTACCATCCTTGGTGTGGTGCCCGAGCGCACCCGACGGCCGTGGCACGGATCGGCGCAGGGCGCAGCGCGGCGTCCCGGCGCCCCAGGCCGAACCATTACCGAGCGTCTACGAGGACCGATGAATCCTGTCGTACTGATCGCCGAAGAACTCGCCCCCGCCGCCATCGAGGTGCTCGCGCACGACTTCGACGTGCGCCACGTGGACGGCACCGACCGCCCCGCTCTGCTCTCCGCCCTCTCCGAGGCCGACGCGGTGATCGTACGCAGCGCCACCCAGATCGACGCCGAGGCGATCGCCGCCGCGCCGCGGCTGAAGGTGGTCGCCCGGGCCGGCGTCGGTCTGGACAACGTCGAGGTGCCGGCCGCCACCGCCCGGGGCGTCATGGTCGTCAACGCGCCCACCTCGAACATCGTCTCCGCCGCCGAGCAGGCCGTCGCGCTGCTGCTCGCGGTCGCCCGCAACACCGCCAGCGCCAGTGCCGCGCTCAAGGCGGGGGAGTGGAAGCGGTCCAAGTACACCGGCGTCGAGATCCAGGGCAAGACCGTGGGCGTGGTCGGTCTCGGTCGCATCGGCGTGCTCTTCGCGCAGCGTATCGCCGCGTTCGGCACCCGGCTGATCGCGTACGACCCGTACATCCAGCCGGCCCGCGCCGCGCAGCTCGGCGTCCGCCTGGTCGGGCTGGATGAGCTGCTGCGGGAGAGCGACTTCATCTCGATCCACCTGCCGAAGACGCCGGAGACGGTGGGCCTGATCGGCGAGAAGGAGCTGGCGATCGTCAAGCCGGGCGTCCGGATCGTCAACGCCGCCCGCGGTGGCCTGGTCGACGAGCAGGCGCTCGCCGACGCGATCGCGGAGGGCCGGGTCGCCGGCGCCGGCGTCGACGTGTACGCCAAGGAGCCGTGCACCTCCTCGCCGCTGTTCGCCTTCGACAACGTGGTGGCCACCCCGCACCTGGGCGCCTCCACGAACGAGGCGCAGGACAAGGCTGGTCTCGCGGTGGCCAAGAGCGTCAAGCTCGCGCTGCAGGGCGAGTTCGTCCCGGACGCGGTGAACGTACAGGCCGGCGGTGTGGTCGCCGAGGACGTCCGCCCGCTGCTGCCGCTGGCCGAGCGGCTGGGCCGGGCGTTCACCGCCCTGGCCGGCGGGGTGGCCGCCAGCGTCACCGTCGAGGTGCGCGGCGAGATCGCCGCCCACGACGTGTCGGTGCTCAAGCTCGCCGCGACCAAGGGCCTGTTCAGCTCCGTGGTGGAGGAGCAGGTCACCTACGTCAACGCGCCGCACCTGGCCGCCGAGCGGGGCGTCGAGGTCACGCTGGCCACGCCGGCCGAGACCGTCGACCACCCGAACCTGGTGACCGTACGCGGGGCGCTGCCGGACGGGCGTACCGTCCGCGTCTCCGGCACCGTGGCGCACACCGGCACCCGCGACGTGTTCAAGCTGACCGAGGTGGACGGTTTCGACGTGGAGATCGGCGCGGAGGGCATCCTGGTCTTCCTGCGCTACGCGGACCGGCCCGGCGTGGTCGGCACCGTCGGCACGCTGCTCGGCGAGGCCGGCGTCAACATCGCCGCCATGCAGGTGGCGCGCCGCGAGGCCGGTGGCGAGACGCTGATGACGCTCACCGTCGACCAGGCGCTCGGCGCCGACCTGCTCACCTCCGCCGCCGACTCGATCGGCGCGGTCGCCGCGAGCGCGGCCGACCTGCGCGACGTGTAGTCCGAACAGGACACATCGGGGCCCGGCCGGATGCGGCCGGGCCCTTCGTCGTCCCGGTGGGTCAGGAACGGACGCGGGCCGGTGGCGGGTAGACCGAGCCGTCCTGTGCGTCGAAGAGCATCAGGTCGTGCTCGCCGGCCAGCCGCTCGATGTCCAGCAGGACCTGGTCCGGGCAGGTCGGATACAGGTTCATCTCGATGTGGTCGGCGGCCGTGTGCAGCGGCGCCACCTCCCACGGCGTACCCGGCCGGGCCGGGCGGTCCGGATAGCTCGCCGTGATCGCCCGGTAGAAGGCGACGAGTCGCGGGTCGGGGTGCTGCTCGCCGTGGCGGCCCTCGCGGCACTGCTGTACGGCCGCCCGCACCTGCTCCGGTGTCGCCCCGTCCGGCAGGGCCCACACGCTCAGATCGAAACTCACGGCGGACAGCGTGCCATCCCGCGCCCGGCCCGTCACCTCTGCCCCACCGTGCGTTCACCGCTGATTGCCGCCATCGTTCACCCGGCGTCCGCTGTGGAGACTCTTGCGTCGAGTTGCGTCGATTCGCTAGCGTACCGATGCGGTTTCCGCTGAGTCGATCCCCGGCCCGTCTTCGGGTGGCGCGGCCGGGCGCCCGGCCCCTCGGCCCGCACCCCTCGATTGCGCGAGCCACGCGCACTCGTCGCTGACCGGCCCTCACGGTCGTTGCCGAGACCGTGGGGGCCGATCGCGCTCCGCGCCGAGCAGCAGATCAGCGCCGGTGGTGCGCGAACAGCGGGCGGTAGTCCGTGTCGTGGCGGAACCAGGCCAGCCCGGCCGGTCCGGCGGCGTACAGGGCGGTGGCGTAGGCGTCGGCGACGGCGAGGTTCGGGCCGAGCACGGTGGCGGCCACCAGCCGGTCGGTCGGCTCGCCGGTGTGCGGGTCGACGACGTGCCCGCGCCGGCCGGTGACGCCCGAGGTTCCGACCGCGCCCGTCGTCATCTCCATCACGACAGGCGTCCGGCGGGTGTCCGTGGGATGGTGCACGGCGACGCGCCACGGTCCGCCGTGGGCGGCGTGCCCGCGTACCGTCAGGTCGGCGCCGCTGAGCACGGCGTAGTCGTGGATGCCGGCGGCGCGCAACCGCGCCGCGGCCCGCTCCACCGCCCAGCCGCCGAGCAGGCCGCCCGGGTCGAAGCCGCCGGGCACCGCCCAGGCGTCGAACCAGCCGTCGGTGGCCGCCCGCATCGCGGCGCAGAGGTCGATCAGGTCGGCCAGCGGGGGGTACGAGTCGGGGCTGATCTCGTCGCGGCGCAGCCGGGAGACGAGGCTGTCCGGCCGGTTCGGGCCGTAGGTGAGGTCGACGGCGCGCAGTTCGGCGACCGCGTCACGCAGCGCCTCGCTGACCGCCCGGTGACCGAACCACTCCGGCGCGTTGAGCAGCATGGTGTAGTCGGCGGTCGAGGTGGTGACGGTGTGCCGGACGCTGATCCGCCCGGACGCGGAGGCGCCGGCCCGCTCGACGCGGTGCTTCGTGGCGCCCAGGTGCAGGTCGGGCCGGAGCGGGCGGAATACGGACTGGTCGACCCAGCGGGTACGTGGTTGTTCGTCCGCCCAGTGGGCCCGCCGGTGCTCGATCCGCATGACACCTGCCCCCTCGGTGGTCGCCGCCGCGGCGCGACGGTGCCGGATTCCAGGCCCCCGTCGACCCGGTGAATCCGACCCTAAGCAGTGGAGATGACCGCAGCATGAGTGCCGGCTGGGAGCCTCCTGTGATTCGCCGTCCCGGATGATGGAAGATTCGTACCGGGGGGCGGGACGGCGACGTACGGTTGCGCCTAACGACAAGACGAGGAGCGTCAGGTGGCACACATCGCGGTGGTGGCCGGCGACGGCATCGGACCCGAGGTGGTCGCGCAGGCCCGCAAGGTCCTCGACGCGGTGGTGCCCGGGATCGAGGCCACCGAGTACGACCTGGGCGCGGCACGCTACCACCGCACCGGCGAGGTGCTGCCCGACTCCGTCCTCGACGAGCTGGCCGGCCACGACGCCATCCTGCTCGGCGCGGTGGGCGACCCCACCGTGCCGCCGGGTGTGCTGGAGCGCGGTCTGCTGCTCAAGCTCCGGTTCGCCTTCGACCAGTACGTCAACCTGCGCCCGTCCCGGCTCTGGCCCGGCGTCGCCGGCCCGCTCGCCGCGGTCAAGCCCGGCGAGGTCGACCTCGTCGTGGTCCGCGAGGGCACCGAGGGGCTGTACGCGGGCGCCGGCGGCGCGCTGCACCGGGACACCCCGGCCGAGGTGGCCACCGAGGAGAGCCTGAACACCCGGCACGGCGTCGAGCGGGTGATCCGTGACGCGTTCGCCCGGGCGGGCCGCCGGGAGCGGCGCAAGGTCACGCTCGTGCACAAGACCAACGTGCTCACCCACGCCGGGTCGCTGTGGGCGCGCGCCTTCGCCGCAGTGGCCGCCGAGCACCCGGACGTGACCACCGAATACCAGCACATCGACGCCGCAGCGATGTTCCTGGTGACGAACCCGTCCCGGTACGACGTGGTGGTCACCGACAACCTCTTCGGCGACATCCTCACCGACATCGCCGCCGCCGTGACCGGTGGCATCGGGCTCGCGGCCAGCGGCTGCATCAACCCCGAGGGGCGCTACCCGTCGATGTTCGAGCCGGTGCACGGCTCGGCGCCGGACATCGCCGGCCAGGGCGTCGCCGACCCGGTCGCCGCGGTGCTGTCCGCCGCGCTGCTGCTCGACCAGCTCGGCCACCCCGACGCCGCCGCCCGGGTCACCGCCGCGGTCGGCGCCGAGCTGGCCGCGCGTACGCCGGGGACGCCGCTGCGCACCGAGGAGGTCGGCGACCGGCTCGCCGCGTACGCCGTAGCCTGACCGGGCCGACCCTGCTGGCGGCCCGGTACCGGGCCGCCAGACCCGTCACCGGGCCACCCCGACCGTCCGGCGCGTCGTCTCCGCCGGGGCGGAGCTATCCGCTGAACGACCGTTCGGGGTAAGTTTTCTGGCACCAGTGACGTCGGCGTGCGATCCCGCATGCCGTCAACCCGCAGGGAGGTCAGCGCGATGAGCGGTGGTGACATGCTCGATTTCGAGATCCGTCCGAATCCCGCGCCGGTATCCGCCGCCGACCGGGCCGCCCTGCTGGCGAACCCCGGCTTCGGCCGGGTCTTCACCGATCACATGGTCACGATCCGCTACGCCGAGGGCAAGGGCTGGTACGACGCCCGCCTGGAGGCGCGCGCGCCGATCCCGATGGACCCGGCCGCGGCGGTGCTGCACTACGCGCAGGAGATCTTCGAGGGGCTGAAGGCGTACCGCACCGGTGACGCGGTGACGATGTTCCGTCCCGAGGCCAACGCGGCCCGGTTCGCCGCGTCGGCCCGCCGGCTGGCCATGCCGGAGCTGCCGGAGGCGACGTTCGTGGAGTCGCTGCGCCGGCTGGTCGAGGTCGACCAGGCGTGGATCCCGGAGCACGAGGACGCCAGCCTCTACCTGCGGCCGTTCATGTTCGCCAGCGAGGTCTTCCTCGGCGTCCGCCCGGCCAACGAATACCTCTACTGCGTGATCGCCTCGCCGGCCGGCGCGTACTTCGCCGGTGGCGTGAAGCCGGTGACGGTCTGGGTCTCGCCGGACTACACCCGGGCCGCGCCCGGCGGCACCGGCGCGGCCAAGTGCGGCGGCAACTACGCCGCCTCGCTCGCCGCGCAGGCCGAGGCGATCGAGGCCGGCTGCGACCAGGTGGTGTTCCTGGACGCGGTGCAGCGGCGGTACGTCGACGAGCTGGGCGGCATGAACGTCTTCTTCGTCTACGACGACGGCAGCATCGTCACCCCGCCGCTGGGCGGCACGATCCTGCCGGGCATCACCCGCGACGCGATCCTCACCCTCGCCGGGGAGGCCGGGCACGAGGTGCGGGAGGCGCCGGTCAGCTTCGACGACTGGCGGGCCGACGCGGCGAGCGGCCGGCTGCGCGAGGTGTTCGCCTGCGGCACCGCCGCCGTCATCACCCCGATCGGCGGCGTGCGCTTCCCCGACGGCGAGTTCCTCATCGGCGGCGGCGAGCCGGGCCGGGCCACGATGGCGTTGCGGCAGAAGCTCGTCGACATCCAGCGCGGCCGCGCCGCCGACCCGCACGGCTGGGTCACCCGGGTTCTCTGACGGCCCTTCGCGGTGAGCAGGGATTCCGCTCCCTGCTCACCGCGGCGGCGTCAGTCCAGCAGGTGGGTGCGCAGGGACTCCACCTGCGCCTCGGTGACGCCGGCGTGGGTCAGGTAGCCCTCGACGGAGCCGTAGCCGGTGCGCAACTCGGCGAGGAACAGCTCCATCGTCTCGGCCGGTGACTCCAGGAACGGCGGCGGTGGTTCCGCCGCGTCCGGCAGCGTGGCCCGGACCCACTCGGTGAAGCGCCGCGACGCGGCGGTGCTGAGCGCGTAGTCTGCCACCACGTCCTCGTCGGGCACCCCGAGCACGGAGAGCGTGAGCGCGCAGACGATACCGGTGCGGTCCTTGCCGGCGACGCAGTGCACCACCACCGGGGCGTTGGCGCTGTCCGCGATCAAGCCGACCGCCTCGGCGAGCCCGGCGGTGCCGGTACGCGCCAGGTCGGCGTACCGGTCGGCCAGGTAGCGGGCCAGGCTGACGCCGGAGGCGTCGAACCGGTTCGCACCCCAGTCGGCGTGCTCGGGGTGGATGTGCCGGTAGGTCAGCCCGTCGTAGTCGGGCACCCGCCCGTCGCGTTCCACCTCGGACGGCCGGCGCAGGTCGATGACGGTACGGATGCCGAGCGCGGTGAACGTGGCCCGGTCGGTCTCGTCGATGCGGTGCAGCGAGTCGGAGCGGTAGAGCCGGCCGCGGCGGACGGTGCGCCCGTCCCGAGTGGCGTATCCGCCGACGTCGCGGAAGTTGAACAGGGCGGGGAAGGGGCTCTGCGGGGCGTCCACATCCGACACGGTAACGGCCGGCGGGGCGTTCGTCCGTCCCGCCGGCCGTCGCCGGGATGTCAGGCGCGCGGCGGCACGTCCGGCGGCAGCGCCGAGTGGTTCTCGCCGTAGTAGCCGCCCAGCCGGTCCCGGTAGCCCGGTTCGGCGTGGCTGGACTCGTCGTACTCCGGGGCGGCCTTGATCTGGTCCTTCTCCCGGTCGACGTGCACGGTGCGGGCGTCGTGGTCGACGTGGTTCACGGTCCCGGCCGGGAGCATCACCTTCTTGCCGAAGATCCACGGCCCGGTGTCCACGACCAGGTAGCTGTCGTCCACCTCGTGGCTCGCCCGGTCGATCTTGCCGATGGCACCGTCGGTGGCCTCGACCTTGTAGCCGGTCAGGTCGGCGCTCGCCACACCCGCCTCGTCGCGGTAGCGCCACGGGTCGAAGGCACCCGCCGGGGCGCCCCCGGCGACCGTGCCCCGGCCGTCGTCGAGGATCGGCTCGGTGCCGCCGTGCGTGGCGCGCGGGTCCAGTCCGTCCATGTGCCGCCTCCCGTCCCCAGGGCCGCGGCCGTCGCGGCACCGTCGTCAGTCGGGAGGGTTACCCACCCTGTCCGGGCACCAACCCGCCGGCGTCCGGCCCGCCGACGCCGAGGGGCCGGCGCCACGGTGGTGACGCCGGCCCCTCGGGTCGTCGGTCCGCGCGGTGCCGGTCGGGCACGTGCGGGCCGATGGATCAGGCCAGTGCGGCCTCCGCGTCAAGGGTCACCGCGGCGGCGTGGACGACGGCGGCGATGCGCAGCCCCTCGTGCACCTGCTCACGGCTGAACCCGGCCGCGCGCAGCGTCTTCTCGTGCGACTCCAGGCAGACGCCGCAGCCGGTGATCGCCGAGACGGCGAGGCACCACAGTTCGAAGTCGGTCTTCTCCACGCCGGGGCGGGCGATGATCTGCATCCGCAGCCGGGCCGGCAGCGACGCGTACTGCTCGTCGCCGATCAGGTGCTTGGCCCGGTAGTAGACGTTGTTCATCGCCATCACCGCCGCCGCGCCCTTGGCCGCCGCGACCGCCTCGGGCGTGAGGTGACCGGCCGCCTCGGCGGCGATCTCCCGCAGCACCACCGGGTTGCGGGCCGCCACCGCGCAGGCCAGGGCGGTGCCCCAGGCCTGCTCCGGCTTCAGCGTCGAGGTGGTGATGGTGGAGCCGAGGTTGAGGCGGATGTCCTTGGCGTACTCCGGCAGGCCCGCCTTGATCGCGTCCAGGCCCATGGTCAGGCCCCGGCGCCGGCGAGGAGCGCGTTGGCGTCGAGCGTCGCCGCGCCCTTGTTCCAGTTGCACGGGCACAGCTCGTCGGTCTGGAGCGCGTCGAGCACCCGCAGCACCTCGGAGACGTTGCGGCCGACCGAACCGGCGGTCACCATGACGAACTGGATCTCGTTGTTCGGATCCACGATGAAGGTGGCCCGCTGCGCGACACCGTCGGCGCCGAGCACGCCGCAGGCGGAGGTCAGCTCACGCTTGATGTCGCTGAGCATCGGGAACGGCAGCTCGCGCAGGTCCGGGTGGTCCTTGCGCCAGGCGTAGTGGACGAACTCGTTGTCGACGGAGACGCCGAGCACCTGGGCGTCGCGGTCGGCGAACTCGCCGTTGAGGCGGCCGAACTCGGCGATCTCGGTGGGGCAGACGAAGGTGAAGTCCTTCGGCCAGAAGAACACGACGCGCCACTGGCCCTCGTGGGACTTGTGGTGGATCGTCTCGAACGCCTTGTCGGCGTCGAGCGACACGCAGGCGGTGAGTTCGTACTCGGGGAAGTGGTCACCGACAGTGAGCACGGGTCCTCCTTGAGCGTGGCCCGGCAGCACCGCCGAGCCAGTAACTGGATCAGTTCAAGATTCTTCCGCAGCCCCGCTTGTGCTCGTGGTGGGCGGTGGCCCGGTGTGAAGGCGATCACCAGGGCGGTCGTCGTCCCGGAATATGGGTTTCGCCTCCCAAAAACGAGGGCGGGGTGGCAGAGTACGGGTCGTGACCAGCTTCGTCCTGATCATTAGCAGCTAGCGCGCCGGCCTTCCCTCGCCGAGCGCGCAGACCTCCCGCATCCGCGGGGGGTCTTTTTGTTTGCTCCCCAGGGCACGAGAAGAGGACTCCGATGACGTTCCAGGTGTACGACACGACGCTGCGCGACGGCGCGCAGCGCGAAGGGCTCACGTACTCGGTGGTCGACAAGCTGGCGGTGGCCCGCCTGCTGGACGACCTCGGAGTCGGCTTCATCGAGGGTGGCTGGCCGGGCGCGGTGCCCAAGGACACCGAGTTCTTCCGCCGCGCCCGCACCGAGCTGGAGCTGCGGCACGCGATCCTGGTCGCCTTCGGAGCCACCCGCAAGGCCGGGCTCGCGGTCGAGGACGACCCGCAGGTGCGCGGCCTGCTCGACGCACAGACCCCGGCCGTGGCCCTGGTCGCCAAGGCGGACCTGCGGCACGTGGAACGCGCGCTGCGCACCACCGCCGAGGAGAACCTCGCGATGATCCGCGACACCGTGTCGTACCTGGTGGCGCAGGGGCGGCGCGTCTTCGTCGACGGGGAGCACTGCTACGACGGGTTCCGGTTCGACCCGGGCTACACCGCCGCGGTGGCGGAGACCGCGCTGGCCGCCGGCGCCGAGCGGTTCGTGCTCTGCGACACCAACGGCGGCATGCTGCCCTCCCAGGTCACCGCCGTGATCGAGCAACTGGTGGCGCGGACCGGGATCGCGCCGGAGCGGCTCGGCATGCACGCGCAGAACGACACCGCCTGCGCGGTCGCCAACACGATCGCCGCGGTCGAGGCGGGCGTCCGGCACGTGCAGGGCACCGCCAACGGGTACGGCGAGCGCCCCGGCAACGCCGACATCTTCGCGATCGTCGCCAACCTCCAGCTCAAGCTGGGCATGCCCGTCCTACCGGAGGGCTGCCTGGAACAGATGGTGCGGGTCTCGCACGCCATCGCCGAGATCGCCAACATCGCCCCCGACACCCACCAGGCCTACGTCGGGGCCGCCGCCTTCGCTCACAAGGCGGGGCTGCACGCGAGCGCGATCAAGGTCGACCCGTTGCTCTACAACCACGTGGAACCCGCTGTGGTGGGCAACGACATGCGGATCCTGGTGACCGAGATGGCCGGCCGGGCCAGCATCGAGCTCAAGAGCCGCGAGCTCGGTCTGGACCTGGCCGGCCATCCGGACGCCCTGTCCCGGGTCACCGGGCGGGTCAAGGAACTGGAGGCCGACGGCTGGTCGTTCGAGGCCGCCGACGCCTCGTTCGAGCTGCTGGTCCGCTCCGAGCTGCCGGATGCCGCGCCGGCCCGGCCGTTCGCGCTGGAGTCGTACCGGGTGATCGTCGAGCACCGCGAGGACGGCGCCGTGGTCTCCGAGGCGACGGTGAAGATCCGGGTACGCGGCGAGCGGGTGATCGCCACCGCGGAGGGCAACGGCCCGGTCAACGCGCTGGACGAGGCGCTGCGGGTGGGCCTCGCCCGGCACTACCCGGAGCTGCGCGACTTCGAGCTGGCCGACTACAAGGTGCGCATCCTGGAGGGCAGCCACGGCACCGGCGCTGTCACGCGCGTCCTCGTGGAGACCGCCGGCGCCGGGCGCGACTGGACCACTGTGGGCGTGCACCCGAACGTGGTCGAGGCGAGCTGGCACGCGCTCGTCGACGCGCTCACGTACGGCCTGGACCGGGCCCGGGTGCCGGGCGGGAACCCGGCCTGACTCAGCCGGCCGGCAGGCGCAGCTCGGCCAGCAGCGCGCGGTGGTCGCTACCAGGCACCGGATGGGTGCCGGCGGCGCGCACCGCGATGCGCCTGTCGACGAGGACGTGGTCGATGGTGACCGGCGGGATCGGGTCGCCGTCGTAGGGCCCCCAGGTGCCGCCGAAACCGGCGCCGGCCGCGTCCGCCGCGTCGGTGTAGCCGGTGGCGATCAGGTTCCGCAGTGCCGCGTGGTCGAGCGTGGCGTTGAAGTCCCCGGCCAGCACGCTCAGCCCGCCGTCCGGGGTGGCAGGCGGCTGGGCGCGCTGGTCGGTCCACCAGTCCGGTACCACGTCCGGGGCGTACGGCGCGGCCGGGTGCGCCGACTCCACCCGCAGCGGTGGCGCCCCCGGCACCGTCACCGTCGCGTACGCCTGGGTGAAGAAGAAGCCCCTGTTGCGCCGGTGACCGGTGTCGCGCAGCGGGTGCCGGGCGTACACGCCGGAGCCGGTCGAGCCGACCTCGGGCGTCAGCGACCGGTGCGGCAGTAGCGTGGCCAGTCCGAGCCGGTCCAGCTCGGCCGCCAGCGGTGGGGTGAGTTCCTGCACCGTGAGCACGTCGACCCGCCGCGTCCGGACCAGGTCCACCAGCGCCGCCGGGTCGGCCGAGCCGAGGCGCAGGTTGGCGGTGAGCAACAGCAGCGTCGGCCCGTCGGCGGCGGGCCGGTCGCCGGGGATCGCGCGGGGCGCCACCGCGCCGATCAGCGTCAGCGCGGCCAGGACCGCTACCACCGCCGGGGCGTGGCGCCGCAGGGCGAGCGCGGCCACCGCCACGACCGGGGCCACGGCGGCGGCGTACGGCGTGAAGGCGATCGCCTGTACCAGCGGGCCGCGTTCCAGCCCGGTCAGGCGTACCAGTGCCCACGCGGCGACCGGCGCGACGGCGAGCCAGCACGCGACGGTGGCGAGGCGGCCGCTCCGGGTGCCCGCGCGGGGCGGTCGCGGCAGGGTGATCATGGCGCTCAGGCTACCCGGATCAGGGACGGCGCGATGCCCTCCGAAACAATTTCGTGAATTGTTGCTCGCAATTTTCGGGCAGCTTTTGCGGATCGGTTGGACACGCAATAGTGCTATTGACCGCCCGCATTTTCCGGTGCTAGGTTCCACCTGGTTGAGACGTCGCGACTCTCTGTAGTAAGGCCAGCTCACGAGCGGTGCGCTCCCGGGCGGATACCCGATGATCCGCAATTTGACGCGCGCAGTCGCCGTATCACCACGGTCTACCAAGGGAGAACTCATGGCCACATTCTTGAAGCGAAAGGCGACGGTGGTGGCGCTCGCCGCGCTGTCGCTCAGCCTGGCCGGCGGCGGGATCGCCGCTGCCGCCCAGTCGGAGGCGAGGCCGCAGCCCGGTGCCCGGCACTCCACGGCGCAGCCGCCGGTGACCGCCGCCGAGCGGCAGGCGGCCCGCACCGCCATGCGGGCCACCCTGGCCCCACCGGCGGCCGGCCAGGTCGCCTGGGCCGTCGTGGCGGCAAACGGCACGCTGCTGCAGCACTCCGGCAACGTGGTGTCCTCGTTCCGGTTCACCCCCGGCATCGGGGTGTCCCCCGGGCAGTACCAGGTGCTGTTCGACTACAACGTGTCCGCCAAGGCGTACCACGTGTCGATCGGCACGAACGACTCGGCGAACGTCCCGCCGGGCGGCGAGATCTCGGCCGCGCCCCGCACGCTGACCCCGAACGCCGTCTTCGTGCAGACGCGCAGTTCCTCCGGCAGCGCCTCGGACCGGCCCTTCCACATCCTGGTCGCCAACTGACCTGACCGGCCCGCACCGGCCCCCGCTCCGGCGGGGGTCGGTGTCGTGTTCCGTACCGGTCCGGCCGGTGCCGCGCCGCTTCGTGCCGTTCCCGCCCGGCTGGGGAGATGGTGCCGGTCCGGCCCTCCGACCACCGCCCAGGGACCGATAATCCGACGTTTGTCGCCGGTCCGGCACGGGAAGCAAGCACCGTGACGGACATCTCGGACACCCCGGCCAGCGTGCTCAGCCCGGTCGACGCCGATGCGGGCGGCGTCGAGCTGGAACAGACCCTCGTCGAGGTCAAACGCGTGATCGTCGGGCAGGATCGGCTCGTCGACCGCCTGCTCACCGCCCTCGTCGCCGACGGGCACTGCCTGCTGGAGGGCGTACCGGGGGTGGCCAAGACACTGGCCGCCCAGACACTCGCCACAGTGGTCGGTGGCACGTTCTCCCGGATCCAGTTCACCCCCGACCTGGTCCCCTCCGACATCGTCGGCACCCGCATCTACCGCGCCTCCACCGAACAGTTCGATGTCGAGCTGGGGCCGATCATGGCGAACCTGGTGCTCGCCGACGAGATCAACCGGGCCCCGGCCAAGGTGCAGTCGGCGCTGCTCGAGGCGATGGCCGAGCGGCAGGTCTCCATCGCCGGCCGGAGCTGGCCGGTGCCGGACCCGTTCCTGGTCCTGGCCACCCAGAACCCGATCGAGTCCGAGGGCGTCTACCAGCTCCCCGAGGCGCAACGCGACCGCTTCCTCATGAAGGTCGTGGTCGACTACCCGAGCGACGCCGACGAACTGGCCATCCTCTACCGGATGAGCACCGAGCGGCCCACCGCGCGTACCGTGCTCGACCCGGTCCGGCTGCGTGAACTCCAGCGCCGCGCGACGGACGTCTTCGTCCACCACGCGCTCGCCGAGTACGTGGTCCGCCTCATCCTCGCCACCCGCGACCCGGAGCGCTTCGGCCTGCCCGACGTCGCGCCCCTGCTGGCGTACGGGGCCAGCCCCCGGGCCACGCTCGGCCTGGTGGCCGCCGCCCGCGCGCAGGCGCTCATCCACGGCCGGGACTACGTGCTCCCCGAGGACATCCGGGAACTCGCGGTGGACGTGCTGGCGCACCGCCTCGTGCTCTCCTTCGACGCGATCGCCGACGGCATCTCCGGCGAGGACGTGGTACGCCGCGTCATCGAGGCGGTGCCGCCGCCCCGACTGGTGAACGGGCCCACCGAGACGGTGAACGACCTGGCGGCGGCATGACCGGCGAGGCCGGACCCGGGCTCGCCGATCTCGCCCCGGACCAGCGGCTGCGCCGGCTGGAGCTGACGGTGACCCGGCGGCTCGACGGCCTGCTGCACGGCCGGTACCGCGGCCTGCTCCCCGGGCCCGGCAGCGAGGCGGCCGGCAGCCGCGAGTACCGGCCCGGCGAGGACGAGGTACGCCGGATGGACTGGGCGGTCACCGCCCGGACCACGGTCCCGCACGTCCGCGAGGTCGACGCGGACCGGGAACTCACCACCTGGCTGCTCGTCGACGCCAGCCCCAGCATGGAGTACGGCACGTCCACGCTGGACAAACGGGAACTGGCGGTGGCCGCCGTCGCGGCGGTCGGCTTCCTCACCGCCGGGGTCGGCAACCGGCTCGGCGCCCAGGTGCTCACCCCGGACGGGCTGCGCCGGTTCCCGGCCCGCAGCGGGCGTACCCATCTGCTGGGGCTGCTGCGCGCGCTGCTCGGCGCCCCGCGTACCGGCGACGTGCCGGACTCCGACGGCGCGGGTGCGGCCGGCGCGGCGCGGACCGGCGCGGCGCCCGGCCTGGTCGACGGGCTGGACGGCCTCCAGCGCGTCGCCACCCGGCGCGGGCTCGTGGTGATCGTCTCCGACTTCCTCGACGAGCTGCCCGACGACCCGGACGCCGCGCCGCCGCCGTGGGCCGCCGCGCTGCGCCGCCTCGCGGTACGGCACCAGGTGCTCGCCGTCGAGGTGACCGACCCGCGCGAGCTGGAACTGCCGGACGTCGGCCTGATCACGCTGGTCGACCCGGAGAGCGGCCGGCACCGCGAGGTGTGGACCGGCGACCCGGGCCTGCGCGAGCGGTACGCCCGTGCCGCCGCCGAGCAGCGCGACCAGGTACGCCGCACGCTGCGCCGGGCCGGCGCCACCCACCTGGCGCTGCGCACCGACCGGGACTGGTGCGCGGACGTCGTCCGGTACGTGCACGAGCAGCGCCGGCTGGCCACCGTGCCGGCCGCGGCCCGCGGAGGTGTCGCATGACCTGGCAGTCACCCGCCCGCCTCTGGCTGCTGCTCGCCGTCGTCGCGCTGGTCGCCGGTTACCTGGTGCTGCAACGGCGGCAGAGCCGGTACGCGGTGCGCTTCACCAACCTGCGCCTGCTCGACCGGGTCGCCCCGCGCCGCCCGGCCTGGCGGCGGCACGTCCCGGCGGGACTGTTCCTGGCCATGCTGGCGCTGCTGGTGGTCGGGTTCGCCCGGCCCGAGGCGGAGGTGCGGGTGCCCCGGGAGCGGGCCACGGTGATGGTCGCGGTGGACGTCTCCACCTCGATGCTCGCCGGTGACGTGGACCCGGACCGGCTGACCGCGGCCAAGGAGGCGGGCCGGCGGTTCGTCGACGGGCTGCCCGACGAGTTCAACGTCGGTCTCGTCGCGTTCGCCGGCAGCGCGGCCGTGCTGGTGCCGCCGAGCACCGACCGGGAGGCGCTGCACGACGGCATCGGGCGGCTGGCCGAGGGCATCACCGGCGTGCAGGGCACCGCCATCGGCGAGGCGATCAGCACCTCGCTCGGCGCGGTCAAGAGCCTGGACGCCACCGCCGCCAAGGATCCGCCGCCGGCCCGGATCATCATCCTCTCCGACGGCGCGAACACCTCCGGCATGGACCCGATGGAGGCCGCCGACCAGGCGGTCGCCGCGAAGGTGCCGGTGCACACCATCTCCTTCGGCACGCCCGGCGGCTCGGTCGACAGGGGCGGCCGGGCGATCCAGGTGCCGGTGGACGGCCAGACGCTGCGGGCGGTCGCCGAGCAGACCGGCGGCGGCTTCCACGAGGCGTCCACCACCGCCGAGCTGAAGGACGTCTACGAGGACATCGGCACCTCGGTCGGCTACCGGACCGAGCGGCAGGACATCTCGGCCCGCTTCATCGGCCTCGGACTGGTCCTGGCGATGGGCGCCGCGGCCGGCTCGCTGCGGTGGTTCTCCCGGCTGCCCTGATCCGCACACCACTACCGCACGACACGTGAGGAGCCAGGCATGGCAGTGCAGACCGGACTCGGCGAGCCACGCGGACCGTGGTTCGTCTCGCCGGAGCTGGACCCGGACGGGCGCGGCCACCGGGACGTACCCGGCGGCGGGCCGGAGGCCGGGCGGCGGAGCCTACGGCACCGGCTGCTGAGCGTGGCGGCGGTGGTGGCGCTCTCCACCGTCTCCGGCGCGGCGGCCGGCACCTGGGC